>JBGTHH010000829.1:0-2710 GCA_041746275.1 Pirellulaceae bacterium
GAATGCCGATCGTCGAGCCATGATAGCCGCGTCCTTCGTGCTTCGGATCGTTGTCGCCGTCCACGGCGTCGTAAGCGATGCGGACTTTGGGAACGCCGTTCACGCTGGCCGTCCATTGCGGCATCGCCAAATTGCAGCCATCGTCCACTAACGCCAACGTTTGGCCTTGCCCAAAAGTGAGCACATCGGCATAGGCCTGCCATGCGTCGAGGATTCGTGTACGGCGAAACTCCTCGGGATTGGTCGGCTGCGGCAGCACTTGGCCATTCTCGGGCGTTTGCCCGACAACGACGTTCGCTGGTGCCATCAGCACGATGGCGAGACAACATGCGATCAACGCCCACTCGTTCGCGAAGGTCCTTTCCATCGTCGTGCATTTGTTCATGGTGATCCTTTGCTGTAGTGTCGCGATTGTGATCACGTGATGATCACAGCCTCGCTCCGTTTGGCTGCGGACAGGCAGCTTGATGCGGGCAATCTACCACAGCGCCGTGGAATCAGCGAACTGCCTTGCGCGTCCCACGCATGTGGGTCAGATGCCGGAGAGCTTGGCCCCGACCAGATAGATCCCGGCGGCCAGCAGGGCACCGAGACAGGGCCCGACCACGGGAACCCAAGCATAGCCCCACGCGCTGTCACGTTTATCGGGGATCGGCAGCAGCGCGTGCATTAGTCGTGGAGCTAAGTCGCGGGCGGGGTTGATGGCATAGCCGGTCGTCCCTCCGAGCGACAATCCAATGCCCAAGACGACCAAGGCGACGGGGAGCGCATTGATGGCTCCCAAGCCCACGTCCGGGGCAGCCATATACAACACACAGAGCACCAAGACCATGGTGCCGATAACTTCGCAGCGCAGATTATCGAAACGCTGGTGGATCGCGGGACCGGTGCAGAACACGGCAAGTTTGGCGTCCTGGTCTTTGGTGAGGGCGAAGTGCAATCGATAGTGTGCCCAGACCAAGGTCGCGCCGAGCGCCGCGCCCAGGAACTGCGCGGCAATATACATCGGAGCCTTCTCCCAAGGGAATTTGCCGGCCGTCGCCAAGCCAATCGTGACGGCGGGGTTGAGATGGGCTCCGCTAAACTGCCCGACGGTGAGTACGCCCACAAAGACACCGATCGCCCAGCCCCAGGTGATGACGATCCAGCCGCCCCCCTGCCCTTTCGTCTGACCCAAGACCACATTCGCGACGACACCATCCCCGAGCAGAATCAGTAGCGAGGTGCCCACCAACTCAGCCATGAAGGGTGTCATCATGTAACCTTATGCGATTGCCTTGCGAATCGGACCCGCGCGGTCGACCGATGCTACTCGCGGCGCGGGGCTTCCGGTTTGGCTTGCGGCTTTCGAGCCACCGCTTCGGCGGCGGGCAAAAGCTCTTCCGTGAAACGAGCCAGATACTTCATCATGCTATCCGCGCCGTTGAAGCCGACCACGGTTTCGTCCCAGTTCATCTCCTTCGAGAGAATCCGTCCCGCGTCGACATCGAATTTGATCGTTCCGGCGGTTAACTGCTGGATGAGTTGCGATTCGATTCGCGGATCGTTGACGGGTGTCAGGACCTCCGTTTTGACGGCGATCGTGGCCACACCGGTTTGCACTTTTTCCAGCGTGTAGTGTTTGCGGATTTGAATTTTTTTTACCCGTCCATCGTTCAACCGGGTGTGTAATTCGGAGGGCTCATACCACCGCGAGCCAGCCTTCACCGGCTTGTCGGGCAAGAGCATAATGATCCCACCTACGCCAAATTTCGAATTCGCCTCCGACCCCGTGCGGTCGAGAATGTCTCCCTTGGAACTGATCGTGATCGTGGCGAGCGGCACGCCGACTGTCTGGGCGACTTGTTGATACTCCTCGGGTACGACCGAATCGGAATCGCTGTTGTAGCGCACTTCGGGACGGTCGGACAACTGCTGCCACATGTTCACACTGGTCACGGAATGGGTGAACGTATAGTTGCCATCGGCATCCACCTCCGTCACCTGCCACGCCTTGGTCGACACACTGCGCGACTTCGACGTTTGCGTGTTACCTTGAATCTGCGTCTCGGTTGTGCCAACGTGCGTGACCTTCCACGCGACCTGCTCGCCCGCGGCGAATTGATAACGCAACAGATAAGTCGGCTCGGCGCTCTCGTCAGCGATCAGACACTGCGCGAGAAGCATCATGACCAGCGGCGTCAGAAGCATGTTCGTTTTCATAGCTCGCATCCCTGCCAGTACAAAGGCTCCAAACGTCTTGGCCACGGACATTCCGGTTGTCGTGTTCGTCAAGCGTTTGGCTTTAGCGTCGTTACGAAGGGCTCACTCGTCCGCTGCTCGTTTCATAATGTTCCCACCCCAGCCCAGCTTCTCGCGCAAGGTGCCGTAGTAGCTGCGGCCGTGAACTTCGACCAGTCGGAACGTCTGTTCGGCTCGCGTCACGCGGACGCGATGTTCTTCGGTCAGGCTGCAAATCGTGCGACCGTCAACCACCACGGAAGCCGTGCCACTTGGCTGACGGACGATCACCTCGTACGTTCGATCCGCTAGATCAACCACGGGCCGCACCGTCAGCGTATGGGGACTGATCGGCGAGATCACAAAGGCCTGCAGGCTCTTGCGCAGGATCGGTCCACCGGCTGAAAGGTTGTGGGCAGTCGAACCAACGGGTGTGCTGATAATCAAACCGTCGCAACTATAGGTGGTGGCCAATTCCGCGTCAACGTAA
>JBGTHH010000830.1:0-3675 GCA_041746275.1 Pirellulaceae bacterium
CTCGTGCTCGACGGCGTTGCGTCCGATGTCGATCGCCGCGCGGCCACCGAGCCGCAGCCCGGCCAGGTTCGAGCGGCATCGCCGCTCCCACCCGTCGTAGGCGACCGCGTCGAGACCTCGGTGGCGTTCCTCGCGCATGCACTCGAGGCAGTGCGCGGCGAGGGCGACGTGCTCGCGAAGGACTTGCGGAACATTCACACAATGCGTCATTGTAGCGATCTCGAGTCAACACCGCGAACCGTGTCGATCAGTTGACCCGTGCCAATCGATGTCGATGGTCGTCCAACACGGGCCGCGGAGCGATCAACCTGTCAGAGCGCTGGGAAAAAGCGCAGGACATCACTCAGATGCGGTAGCATTGCGCCGCACTTCGTCGAGGATGCCATCGATGTCGAAATACAACTCCGCGCGTAGCGTGTCAGTCTGCCATCTGGACTCTTGGACTATGCAAGCACTTGCTAAGAGACCGTACTTGGACGCTCCCTTGGCTGCCTCCAGCGCACTCTCGCTAGCTGCATCTCGCGCGCTGCGTATCGCTGCAACGGTACGGACGCTCCAGTCCGATCGCCCAAGGGCGTGCTCCGCAGCCGCGTCGCCAATCCTCCACGCAGACATTAGCTCGGTCGAGTCCATCACGCCGTCGGCTGCCAGACGAACCACATGGAGAACTTGTGACCCGCGGTCGTCACAAAACAACGCCGCGTGACGCTCCGAACACGCTGCAGCAAATCTGCGAAGTTGGCCAGCGCCTCGATAGTCAAGTATCTCAAGAGCGGACAGCATCCACTCAGGACTTTCGCAGCGCTCCCAGAGGGCGCGAAGTGATGGTTGTTTCAGAGCCCATCGCGCCGCTTCTGGACACGGCTTATAATGTGAGACGATCTCGGCTACCAGGCGACTCTTGATTGCGTCACTCATCTCGTAAGTCCTTAGTTGACCGGCCGATGCGATAGTACTCACGTCGCCTCAGAACAACCTCACAACGCTTCGAGGGCGAAGGCCGGCGAGGGAGACACACTCAATCGATCGCGCCAACGTGCTAGATCTTCAGGACGGTGGCAAGTTAATGCCCATCACATGCTGGATCGACCAAGAAATCCACATGCCTTGGTGCACAAAGCCCACGCTCGCACCAGTCTGGGGCATCCTCTATTCAGAGCGCTTCTTGATCCACTCGAAGAAGTCGGGCGATGACTCCACTACCCATGGCACGATCTCCGCTCGAGTTGTCTCCAAGAACAAGACCAAGTATTCCTTCGCGAGGTCTCGATCGAGGCGGTCCTCGCCGTTCGAACGAAAATAGGCGTCCCAGACATCATTGCCGATGTCGAGCAATCGATCCTGCTTGCGGACGAATTCCTCGGCAGTCATGCCGCTGGGAATTCCCGCTCCCGGGACAGGACGTGGTTGCCCCGCTATCCCGAAGTCATCTGGCCCACAAGCCCAGAAGCGTTGAACTTGTCCCGTCGACGGACTTATGCGCATGCAGTAATCCGGAGCACTGACCTTCCGATCTCCTGGCGGGCCGCTTTCTCTATAGAACAGCACTTGTAGTGCCGGAACTCCGGACACTCGAGTGGGGATTGGCGTTGTTTCGGCGTACTCATCCGCGAGCACGGCGGATGCTGCCCGGCCAATTGCAATCTGGATTTGCCTCGCCGACTGAGAACTAAAACTGTTATTCACGTCACCTCCTCCTGCACGGCATGCTGACGGGCTCAACAGAGCGACAGCCACCATAAGATATCCCACAACGGTTGAACAAACTGTACGTTTCACTTCCATACAACTTTGTTTGTCACATTCATATCGCGACCAGGCCGGAGTGATTTCTCGAACTTATCGGCCGGATAGTGCTTGCCACACTCGCCCGTGCCCGTGTCATTGATAATTACCTCTGTCACATTGCCGTCCTTGTCTCGCACGACGCCAGCGACCACAACCGCATGTCCGCCAGAGTTTGGCGGTCCCCAGAGCTTCGCGACATCCACCGACACGATTACGCCTCGGCCTTCCTCTACTGCGTCTGCGATGCCGCCCATGGTCTGCGGCCGAAGAGATGAATCCACGCCGTTTGCCTTCAAGATCTTCTTTCGACCCTTTGGATGGGTGCCTCCACTGTCACTCAGGTTGGGTAGTTTATCTGCGTTGCCGCTCTTCATTGCGGCCTTGAGGAGTTCGTCTTCCGTCACCTTGCTGCCGTTCGCCGCGTTGATCACCTGACGGCTTGACTCCACGCCGCAGTTCTGATAGCTCTGCTTTGTGTTTCCGCTCTCGCGCCCAGAGGCTGCTTCGTTGCATGCCTTGATCGCCGCAGCGACGGGATCACCTTTGAGCGGCGCCTGAATCTCCCCCGCCAAGTTGACAGTGTTTTGTTTATTGTGAAACATCTTGTCGGTCAGCCGACAAGCCCCCTTGCCCTCTAACTTGACGTCGAAGGAGTAGGTAATCCACGTAGCCTCCTTCATGATCGTGCCGGAGGTTACGCCGCCGACGACGCCGGGCGAGTCGCCGATGCTCTTGCAGAACTGCGAGCCGTACTTCGCCGCCATCTGGCCCTTGTCAGCCTTGATGGTAGTCGTTCCCTTGATCAAGTCCGCCGAGAGCGCGATGTTCGGATAGGGAAGCGGCACCGGGCCGCCAGACGACGGCGTCTTGCAGACGTCGGGAATGGTCGCGGTCGAGACGCCGTTGCTTCCTTTGTGGCACAGTGAGAGGTTGTTGATGTTGATGGAAACGGGCACCGCTAGCTGCCTCCGAGCGAATCGATTCGTACGAGTCTCAACGCGCCGCGCAGCGGACGATGACCGCTGCTGGACCAGCATAGAATCGTGTCGCCAATCGGGTCGTCATCCTGCCAGCCTTGTGCGGCCAATGCCACGAGCAGAGGCACGCTCGCGGCACCAACATCGCCCCAGCATTCGGCGGGCGTCGTGAAGTTGCCAGGATCGTCAAAGTGTTCACGGGTTCGGCATACGGAAAAGCCGAACTCGTCGGCACGGTAGGTCTCGCCGTTGAGGTCGCAGAATGCGTGCGTCACCGGCCGGTCCGGTCGAATCCCATCGAGAGCGCATCGAAACGCCTCACTCAGCCCTTCTCCGACGCAGACGGTCTTCGTCCCGAGGAGTTTGCCCTCGGAGCCGAGGCCGATCGTCTCGATGACGGCGACGGGGGGCACGTTCAGGCGTTTGACCGCCTCGGTGCCAGCGATGATGCACGTACCCGCGCCTTCACCCGGAATGTAGCCCCAACTGTTGTTGACGGAGTGGAGTCGGCCATCACGATCGATGCTTTCGATTCGTGCGGGAGAAAGATAGGAGTCGGCGCCGAGGACGATGACCATTGACGCGGGATTCGCCTCCACCGCGTCGATCGCTCTTGCAAGCGCTGCCGCACCTGCCGCGTTCGATTCGACGACGGTGCTCACACTCTCGAGAGCGATCGCAGCAGCGACGTGGCCGCTCACTCGGGCCTCGATCGCGCGCAGAAGGTCCGGTCTGTCGAAGGTCTCCGGCGAGAGCGACAATACCAGACTCGTCGCGGGCAACGTGCTGCCCCGTTCGAACTCGGCAGCCAAAGCTGACCAGGCGTCGTCGAACGCTTGGCACGCCAGCGCGGCCACTCGCTCCGGAATCGCCGAGTCTGGATCGATCCACTGCGCCGCCGCGACGATGG
>JBGTHH010000831.1:0-9590 GCA_041746275.1 Pirellulaceae bacterium
CCGAATGGGCTGTGCTTTTCGCCCGACTACAAACGACTGTATGTCGCTGATACCGGGGCCTCCCACTATGGCGACCAAGCGCCTAAGAACATCAAAGTCTGGGACGTTGTAAATGAAACCAGCTTAGCCAAGGGGCGGGAGTTCGCCTCGATGGAACTCGAAATCGCCGGTGACAAGGTTGCCGGGTTCGCCGATGGGATTCGCGCCGATGCCGATGGCAATATCTGGGCCAGCGCCGGTTGGGTCGGAGACGGATACGACGGCGTGCATATTTTCGACCCCGATGGCACTCGCATCGGACAGATCTTCTTACCCGAGATTTGTAGCAACGTCTGCTTCGGCGGCACCAAGCGAAATCGCTTGTTCATGACCGGCAGCCAATCGCTCTATGCCGTCTACGTCGAGACGACAGGAGCGCACATTACGTAATGGTTTGACGTCGCGACTCCGATTACGGCTCGGCGGCCGGTCGCAGTTCCTCCAAGCTGACGGCACGGTCGAACACGGCGATCTCGTCGAGCCGTCCTTCCCAACTGGAATCGCGATCACTCCGACCGCCGAAGAAGAGTTGTTCCAATGTGCTGTCGCCGCCGCGGGGGACTTGCGTCTCGATCTCCGGCTGCGCGGCACCGTTCAAGTAGACTCGCACCTGCTCGCCGTCGCGGACGAGCAGAGTGTGATTCCACGTCCAACGCTCGATCACCGATTGGCCCGCCACCACTTCAGAACCACGTTGCGGGTCGCCGTGCAAAAAGACCAGTTTTCCGGCGAGTTCGCCGACTCCACCCAGCCCAAGATGATCGCCATCCGGTCCCAAGCCATGATCCCGGCCACGCGAAAACAACCATCCCGTGATCGGGCGAGCGTCTGTGGGCAAGCCGTTCCAGAACCACAGCGACACCGAGTACTGATCGCCGAGTTCCGCGATGCGCGAGCGTAGTCGTCCTCCGGCAAAATGTGCGGCTCGATTCACTTCCCCGTCGGCACACAGGAGTTCAGATCGCGGTCCCGCCAGAAAGAAGACCACTCCGGGTTCGTACAGCGCATCGCGACCGTGCCCTGTCGCGTCCAAGGCCTGCGGGCCAGCCAACTCGTCGAGTCGCCAGTACGCTACGGGTTGGGCGCGGAGCGTCGCCGCGACCGCCACACCCTGGCTCTGTCGAAAAGCTTTGCGCGGATGTCCCGAAACGTCTTCGAGCAGTTGCAACGCGGTTTCGGCGATCTTGGGTTCGGCCTGCACCTCCAGGCCGGCGGATCGCGCGGGCCACGTGTTGTAGCCGCCGAGTAAGTGCTGTTCGGGTGGGGGAATGTAGCCATCGCCGCCGTTGGCCAACTCGATCACCATCGTCTTTGGCAACGGGCATTGCAACTTAATCTTTAGTCCCGTCAAAGCGTACGTTTCATTCGGCGTCGTTGCGATCGCCACGTCACCGATGCGTAACGCCTGCACGACAATTTCGGTCGATTGCTGTTCGTGCAAGATAATCTGCTCCCGCGCGTACACCTCCTCGGTCGTTTTCGGCAGCCGATCTCCGAGTTGCTCGACGACGCGCTGCGCCCACTCGAGGCGTTGTTTGTCGGGAACGCGATACTTCAATTCAAATCGCGACTCGGCCATCGCCAAGTCACCGTCGCTATAGGTGATTGATTCATAAGCCCGCAGAGCGATCTCCAACAATTGCTCCGTATAGCTTTCGATGGTCCATTCGGGATCGTTGGCTGTAGCGGGCTTTGTGTAATCACGCCGCCAGATATCACCGCTGCAGCCATGCGACATAATGCCCACGAATGGCGGATGATCACCATTCGCGGTCGCGGCCACACGCGTCTTCAACCCTTCCGAAAAGAGACCAAAATAGTCCGCGCTCAACCCCTGCTCGCCGGAAAAATAGTGCATCGAGAAATTGGCCAACACCGCGAGCGGGCGGCCGCTGGTCGAACGAAAGGCGATCATCGAGAGATCCGGATCCTCGGGGCCTGACTCTCCCGTGACATCGTCCCAGACGCGTCCCGCGTGCATGTTGGCACGCACCGTCGGATTGCCAAACGGATCTTCCGCCAGGCGGTCGGGTCGGCGAATCCAGCGTCGCAGCGCGGTGAACTCGCTGGCATTGGCCACTGCCCAACCGACCTGCGCGGGCTCCAGATTGCCTTCGGCAGCCGCCAACCCCTCCACGATCTTCTCACGCAAGTACGGTACGTAGGTGGGATCGGCGTCGGTCCCCAAGCAACTCATCGACGCGGGAGCGCTGTGCGTGTGCGTAGCGGAAATGAGCATCCGATCGCCACGCAGACCCGTCCGCTGAGTGGCCAGTTGCTTCACTTCATCCAAAAAGGGGCGCGACATCATGCAACTATCGACCACGGCGATACCCACCCGCTCGCGACCATCGTCCAGCACGATCGCACGCACTTGAATGGCCGTCTTGACCTTGTCGACGCTACGACTAGTCATGCCGCCATTGACGAGCACGGGGAATTGCAGCGGCGTGGCATCGACCACCGCGGCTCCGACTCGCAGTTCGGCGAACAATTGACTGGGATTGGATGCAAAGCACACGAGCGAAAAGAGGATGGCGACGCGTTTCATGAACAGTCCTCGCAAGCGGATGGGGATGGTGCCGTAATGAATGGATGCGTAGCTGATGAAGTTAACCGTTATTGTCCATCGCGGATATCAAAACTGAACAACAATTCCTGATCGCGCACGTACAATCGGCCGTTGGACACGGTGGGGTGCGTCCAGATCCGCCCCTTGGGACTGCGTTGTTCCGATTGCGGTGACAGGACGAAGCGACCCCGTTCCTTCCAGCCCTCGGGCGACGCGTCGACCAGCGCCACGATGCCGTCCTTCTCGTCGACCAGATACAGCCGACCATTCGCATAGGTCAAACAGCCCTTGCCGACGGCACCGCGCTCGCGCCAGACAATCTCGCCGGTATAAAAATCCTGACAAATCCAGCCCGTATTATCCGAGTGGCCATACAGGTGCTTGTCGAGCAGGATGACACCACCGTGATGGTTCTTCATGTTCTGGTTGAAGTACACTTCGCTGGGCGGATTGCCATCCAGCTTCACCAGTTTGCAGCCCACCCCGTAGCCGCTGGTGACATAGACGTGGCCATCGTGAAAGATGGGCGTCGGGATGACGGCGGTTCGACCCGGCCACTCGCTCTTCCACAACAGATCTCCCGACGCGGCATCCAAGCCGAAGACATGTTGTTGAACGAGTTGGATGTACTGTCGCTGGCCTTGGTGCTCGGCAATCGTGATCGAGGCGTACTGAGCGCCCTCGGTGAATTGTGAGCTCTGCCAGATCGGCGCGCCGGTGGTGCGATCCAGGGCGGCGACGGAGCCTTGTCGCCCGCCGGGTGTCCAAATGACGCGATCGCCATCGACCAACACACTTTCACAGTAGCCCCAGTTGGGCTTCCGACCGCCCAAGTCGGCGGCTTCAACACGCCACACCACATGACCATCATTGATGTCAGCACAGACCAACGAGCCGACGCCCGTCAAGCCGTAGACCAATTCGCCCACGACCGTCGGGGTGCTGCGTGGTCCGTCGCCCCAGTCGTTGTTCAACTTATCGCTGAGCGGTGTCGACCACTTCTCCGAACCGTCCGATACATAGAAGGCGAGGAGAAGCTCTTGCCCATCGCGGGCACCGAGCGTGTAGAGCGTCTCCCCAACCACCGCCATCCCGGCGTATCCTACTCCCGCTTCCTGGGACATCCAGACTTGCCGCGGGCCGCCCTCGGGCCATTCCTGCAGCAACCCCGTCTCCTGCGAGACATTGGTCCGATCCGGGCCTTGCCACTGTGGCCAGTCCTCGGCTTGCCCGGCCACAGAGAAACAGAAGCAAAACAACAAGCTGAGGGAGGCGATTCGTGTCATGGCACGCTCCAGGTGGTGGGATCTGGGTCGGAGGCTGGGTATTGGCTAGGTGCCAAGCTGCGCTCCTGGGTGGGATGTTTTGAAGTTAGTGTACACAAAACTCCCACGTCCCGCTTCGTACCTAGCCGACCCCCTGGGTCAAATCCCGTTCACCCGACTAAAAATCACGACAGCTCACCGCGCAACTTAGCGGCGAGCTGTTTCTCTATTGCGGGCAACAACCTGCGCCAAAATGGCGATGCCAAACATCGGTTCAAAAAGCATTCGGGCTGACGGGTCAAGTGAAGGGGCGAAACTGTAATTCTCGGTTTTGTCGAGAGTTGCGGGGCTCAAATCCAGTCGCCACTATCGAGATTAGCCGTTGGTCCGAGTCCGTGTCGGGGAGCCACGCCTTACATCGACAACTATCTATATAGGTCGTAATCTATGCATATGAAACAACTCGACCAAGCCTTTGCTGCACTTGCGGATCCCACCCGACGTGGAATCGTGGTGCATCTTGCCCGCGGTGAGGCTTCGGTGTCGGAACTGGTGGGCCGCTTCTCGTTGACGCAGCCCACGATCTCCTCGCACTTGAAGGTGCTGGAATCGGCGGGGCTGATTTCGCGTCGCCGAGAGGCTCAATTGCGGCCGTGCAACCTGGTGCCGGAGCGATTGAAAGCGGTCACCGACTGGCTGGAGCAGGTGCAGGAGATTTGGGAAGGCAACTACAAGCGGCTCGATGCGTTACTGACTGAGTTGAAACAAGCCGAGAAAAAGGAGCGAAAGACATGAAACCCGCGGAAGCAAGTCTGCCGTCAGATACCGAAGTCCTGGTCAAACGCAGTTTCGATGCCCCCTTCAAACTGGTGTGGCGGGCGTATATGGAGCCGGACCTGATGCGTCGTTGGTGCGGGGGACACTCCGGTTGGTCGATGCCTGTCTGCGAGATGGATATGCGCGTCGGCGGAAGGTATCGCTGGCGGTGGCGCAGTGATGAGAATGGTCAGGAGTTTGGATTCACTGGAGAGGTTCTGGAGGTCACTCCGCACGCGAAAATCGTGCATACGCAAATCTACGACGCGGGCGACGTGGGCATTTCCATGGGGAGTGAGCCAGCGATCATCACCGTCACGTTCAACGAGACCAACGGGATCACGAACGTGACGACCTCGATCAAGTATGCGTCGAAAGCTGACCGCGACGAGGCGTTTTCAACCGGCATGACCGACGGCATGGAGATGAGCTACAAGCTGCTGGATGGAGTGCTGGCCGAAGGGTGATGGGAAAACAATTCCTCGCCGCTCTGCCTCCCGGCCCCGACCACGACAAACTGTCGAGGCTCTTCCAACATCTGTGATTTCCCTCACCGCATGATCCTCTCGATTGCAGTTTTCACGATCGGGCTGTTCTGGCAATTTCTCTGCTTCAATACGAGATACGGGTCCTGCCGCTGGCTGCGGTAGATGAGGATCGTTGTGTGGGTCACTTGAGCAATACCAGCAACATCACCACCGGCGACTTCGCTTTGATGGAGTGCTTCAGATTGGCGGGCATGTGGACCCACGTTCCGGCCTGAGCTTCCTGCATGTCGTCGCCCAAGCCCACGCTGGCCTCGCCTTTCACGAAGAACAGCATCGCCGGCTTCGCCGCCGTGTGTTCAGAGAGTTCCTGTCCTAACCCGAAACCAAAGACAACAGCCTTGATCTGGTCGTCTTGGACAATCGTGCGGCTCAAGATGCCGTCCGCTGGCGGTTCGGTGTCTTTCGCAAGATCGAGGACGTGGGTGTAGGGTGTCGTCATGATTGCTCCTTCATAGCTCGAAGGTGATGTGGAATGGCTCGTCTCAAAAAATGTGAAATCAGCCGAAGAACCGGCTGCGTCAACAGCGACATGGGGTTTATCTCAAAGGTTCGCGTCACGTTGGTTTCGTGATTCGTTGCCTGGTCGATCGAAATCCCACGTTTCCACAAATTCGGCTGCCAAGTGGTCCTTACATCAATCGCTAAGATTGAACTCATAATGATTGAGTGTGTCCGTCGTGATGTCAGCTCCGAGAGGAGAATCAGTCACGCTGCCATAAAACGCCGGCACAATTGGTTGCGGACGCACATCATTCTGCCGCATGTAGTCGGGGCGACTTATGCCCGCCGGAATCGTGAGATCCGCGGACCTATCCTTTTGGATCAAAACCTTGTAACGACCAGGAATCGCTCCTACCACCGTTCCGGTGCGCAATTCAAACTGCCCGTCTTTATCCGTAACGGCAAATGCGGCAGGCCCGCTTGACTCGCTAATGAACGTAACATTTGCATTGCCTATTGATCGACCGTTGAGTGTAACATGCCCGGTTGCGGGGACCGCACCCAGTTCGTTACTGGAACAACCGCAGATACAGATCAACGAGAGCTGGATGAGTGGGCGCAGCGTCAGCATGGTGAAGAACCCTTGATTTCGAGAAGCACCTCCTCAGTAACCAAATACCGGTGCGCCATCCGCTCGATCTCCCAAACGCCAGTAGGTCATCAAGTCGATTGTTTCGGCTAAAAACCTGCTTGAACCATCGCAGAAGACGAACATCGCCCCACCTGGGTGGCGAGACTTGAAGCCCCAGGCAACCTGACCTTGATTAACGGAATCGCAGGGATTGGACGCATCGTGAGGCGGGCAGGTATCAAAGTTAATAGGTGAATTCGTGTAAGTCATTGTGCTTAAGTTACCATAAGACCACATACTCTTCAGCACGCCATCGTAGCGACATGCCGGTAGCGTTTCACCAATACATATGACGTTGCTAGTTCCATCGGTAATGTCCGCAATTCGTGCTCCGTAGAAAACATTGCCCATAATTCCCGAGCATGTGGCACCGTCAACACAATCTCCCCACAAATTCGCGAGCCATTCGGTGGCCGCGGGAATCGGGTTGGGGCGTAGATGTGTAAGGTTGCGTAACTGGATATTAAATTGCAGGCAGCCACCTTGATTGTCCATCTGCATCGTGCCCCGATTTCCGGCGTAGTTGGTCAAGGCTAACGGTCCCGTTGGGCTGGAATGAAATGCAGGCCCGGAGTCACTTGGACAACGAGCGTAGGCTACGGCCGTACCATTGAGTGTCGTGTTGCCAATCGGAGTCATACCGACATCGCCACCGGGCGGATTCTCAATACTGATTTGGTCGAATAATGCCGACTGTTCCACAAACGGAAGAATAAAGACGTGCCAACCGGCTGTCCCATAAACCCATGTGCCGCCACTGAGATGGCCGTACTTATTACCCGGTGGAAAAGCACGATGCGTATCGTGATAGGTTTGGAAGCTAAGTCCTAGTTGCTTCAAATTGTTTGAGCAAGACATGCGCCTAGCGGCTTCGCGAGCGGCTTGCACGGCTGGCAGCAACAATGCGACAAGCACGCCGATAATGGCGATGACCACGAGAAGTTCAACAAGCGTAAAGCCATGCTTAGAAGGTCGATACTGGGGCATCGCCAATCTAGATTGCATACAAACCCCTTTTATTGTTTTACGATAATTCACGACCGACGAGTCTACTGCTGTTCAATGTTAAGATCAAGTGAACTCGAGTGGAAACGACGAATGTTCCTTGGCCGGTCGGCGAAGCTACGATAAAAACCGGTCGATAGGTCATCGCACAATGACAATAGCTTACTCAACCTTTCCCCTGACCCGATAACTCAGATGTCTGCTGTTCAGCCGAAAGTTACGGTTTCCGCAGTGCGGTGGTTGAGACACGAGGATCGTCTGCGTATACTCCACCGGCATGCGGCCCGACAATCGGAGCGGCAGTTTGGGGAGGGGACCATGGGTATGGATTTATCGACCAAGCTTCGTAACTTACTAGTCATGGCGGCTGCGGATGGCAGCTTGACCGAGCGCGAGATCCACTTCCTGACCGACCGCCGCGAAAAGTGGTCGATTCCGGAAGAGGAGTTCGCAGCCTCTATTCGCTATGCCATCTCCGGCGACGCCGAATTGCAGATTCCCGATGCACCCGCCGATCGCATCGAAATGTTGCAGGATCTGCTCCGCATGATGGCCGCCGATGGAGATCTCGCCGAGGTCGAGAAGCAACTGTTTGCCAGTGCCGCAGTGAAGTTGGACCTTTCGGACGAACAACTCCAGCAAATCATCGACTCGGTGGTGTGAAGTTGGTCGCAAAGCGTGCGTGCGACTGCCGAGCCATTGGTTTATGATGGGAACACGTTGTTATTCGTTCGTTCCATCAAACTGTTGGCTGAGGCATCATGACCACCGTCTGTCGACAAATCCGCCTGCTTGTGCTAGGCACATGCTTCCTGGCACAGGTCGCGCACGCTCAAGTCGAGGATGACGAGTTTCGACCGGGATTGGTAGGCGATTATGTTCAAGGCGATGACGCTTCGATCTCCGGGTTCGCGGCCCGTGAAGTGGTGTTTTCGCGAGTCGATCCCATCGTTTCGTTCGTTTGGGGCACGAGTCCGCCCGATCTGCGGCTGACATCCGAACGATTCGCGGTTCGCTGGCGCGGATTTCTGATGTCGCTAGCCATCTGCACTTATCACTTGCACGCCAACGACGAGGGCCGGATCCAGATCAAGCTGGGCGAGCACGTGGTGTTGGACGGAACCCGCGAGACCGCAGGCTGGATCAGTTCCTCGCCACAGGAGTTGCAATTCGATTTTCACCCGCTGGAGGTCACGTATCACAACGCGGGAGACAAGGCCGTTGTGCGGCTGTTTTGGTCTGGACCTCAGTTCTCGTTGGAACCGATCGGACCTCAGTTCTTGTTTCATGATCCGATGCGAACGCCGGATGACCGATTCGAGCGTGGTCAGTTGTTGACGCGCACGTTGCGTTGTGGCTCGTGTCACGATATCGCTGGCGAGTCCGCACCCGCGCGGGCTCCGGCACTGGATCGCCTGAGCGGCAACTTGCGTGCGGACTGGCTCATGGCTTGGCTGACCAAAGTTCCCGTACAGGCCGACGGACCACGGCGACGCATGCCGCACTTTGGTCTAACGACGGAGGATGCCCGCGCGCTGTCGACCTACTTGCTCCCACCAACCGATCAGGGTCAAGAGCCACGCGTGGACAGCAAGGCTCCCAACCTCGTCAAGGGTGAAGAGTTGTTGCTGACGCTTGGCTGCCTAGCCTGTCATCAAGTTGGCTCGTTGGGTAAATCGGATCTGTTTGGTGGTGGCGATTTAACTCACGTCGCCGCGAAACGGCCCGCACCATTCTTCGAGCTTTGGCTGGCGGCTCCTCAGGAACTGAATCGTCATCATCGCATGCCGGTCTTTGAACTCTCGAAAGAGGAACGCCGGGACCTCGCTGCTCATTTAGCCACGCTCGGCCAACCGCCGGTTCCAAACGAACTGCCGCCTGCGAATGCGGAATTGGTCTCGCAAGGGAAGCGGTTATTTGAGCAGCACCGCTGCGGTGCTTGCCACGCGGTCGCGGACGAATTCACGATCGCACAGGTGAAATGGAAAGGGGAAACCCGAGAATGGGATAACTCGTGCGTCGGTTCACCTACTTCCCGCCGTCCGGGATATCAACTTAGTGATATCGATCGTCAGGACGTCATTTCGTTCCTCGAAAAAGTGAAGCGAGTTCCCGCAGGACCGACTCCACGCGTTGTGGGTTCACAGCTTCTCACCGAGTTAAATTGTTTGGCGTGCCATGCGCGTGATCACGCCGCGGGGATCGCGTCGTTG
>JBGTHH010000832.1:0-4448 GCA_041746275.1 Pirellulaceae bacterium
ATAGGTTGGTGAAGTGTCGCACCACTTCGGGCTCGCTCAATTCGGGCAACGGTGGCGGGGCGTCGGCCAGGGCGTTTGCTGGTAGCAGTTCCGCTATCGGTCGCTGCGGCACGTCGGATGTGGGATAGCGAGTTCCCCGACGTCCCGGCTTGGAAAGTTCAAACAGCGTTTGCGTCGCGCGCGTGTTTCGCATCGTCGTCGGAACCTTATACAGAGACGGTCGACGTCGTGGCGGAAACACGCGTGAGACAGTCGGCTAACGTATCGATTTCTTGTTTTGTGCGTTTCTCGGTCACCGTGACCAGGAAACAATCCGCCAAATCCGGATACCAACGTTGCAGTGGGAGCCCCGCCAGCACTCCAGCCTCGGAGCACTCGGCCAGCAACTCACGGACCCCGCCCTTGCGGTCGCGTATGACGAACTCCTTGAAGACCGGGCGAGTAAAGGCCAGCTCGAAGCGATCATCCGCAACAATCTGGTCGACCGCATAGTGGGCCTTCTGCAGGCACAACTCCGCGACTTCGCGTAAGCCGTGCGGGCCCAAGGCGGACAGATAGATCGCGGTCCGCAGCGCAAACAGGCCCTGGTTCGTGCAGATGTTACTGGTCGCTTTCTCGCGACGAATGTGCTGCTCGCGCGTCTGCAGCGTCAATACCCAACACCGTTTCCCGCGACGATCGACCGTTTGGCCAGCAATGCGACCGGGCATCCGACGCACAAACTCCTCGCGACAAGCCATGATGCCGAGGTACGGTCCGCCGAACTGCATTGGCGTGCCTAGCGATTGCCCTTCTGCCACGATCACATCGGCTCCCACATCACCCGGACGCTTCAGCAGGCCGAGACTAATTGGATCACAAGCGACCACCATCAAGGCACCGCGCGCGTGAGCCAATTCGGCGACCCGTTCCACATCTTCCACGCATCCAAAGAAGTTCGGTTGTTGGAGCAGCACGCAAGCCGTGTGTTCATCAACAGCTTGATCGATCTGGTCCAGCGAAACTGTGCCATCGGGTGCGCCCACAATGACCAATTCGGCGTCGAGAAATGCCAAATAGGTTTCGATGATCTCGCGATACTCGGGATGCACACTGGAAGTGGTGACGACTTTTTTGCGTTTCGTAACGCTCATGCATAGCAAGACCGCTTCCGCCGCCGCACTGCCGCCGTCGTAGAGACTGGCGTTGGAAACGTCCATGCCGGTGAGCTGACAGATGAGCGTCTGGTATTCGAACATCACCTGCAAATTGCCCTGGCTAACTTCGGGTTGATACGGCGTGTACGAGGTATAGAATTCGCCCCGCGAGGCAATCGCGTCGACGACGGCTGGAACGAAGTGATCGTAACTGCCGCCGCCGAGAAAGCAGACTTTTTGTCCCACATGTTCGTTCTTGGCGGCCAAGGCTTGGAGATGCTGGGTGAGTTCCAACTCGCCCATGGCCGGTGGAATGTCCAGCGGTCGGTTTAATCGCAACGAGCTCGGAATATTGGCGAACAGCTCCGCCACCGACGATGCGCCGATGGCCTCGAGCATCGCTTGTTCATCTTCGGGCGTATTGTAGGTGAAGGGCATGATTAAGGCGGAGATGGAGGTGTGAAGGTGGGAAGCGAAACGGTGCGACTGCGGGATTCTATCCTTCCGCGGCGCACTGCTTCTGATACGTGGCATAATCGCTGAGCTTGGCCAGCGAGCTCTCGTCCGAGAGTTTGACCTTGATGATCCAACCCGCGTTGTAGGGATCGGCGTTGAGCGTTTCCAGTTGATCGGGCAGGCTGGAATTGACCGCGATAATCTCGCCCGTCACGGGGCTGTAGAGCGGACTGACCGCCTTGACCGATTCGACCTCACCGAACTCGCGCCCCGCGTCGACCTGCACACCGACATCGGGCAACTCCATGTAGACCAAGTCGGTCAATTGCTCGACCGCGAAAGCCGAGATGCCGACGGTGGCGACCTTGCCACCACCCTCGTCGTCGACCTTCGCCCATTCGTGCGTCTCGGCGTATAACAATTCTTCCGGTTTTACCATGACTCCCGTTCCTCTATGGGGCTTCTTTAACCGCTCGATCAAGCGTTCTCATCTGTCTCGCGCCGATAGAACGGCAACTCCACAATCTGCGCCGGCTCACGACGGCCGCGAATGTCGACGTCAAGCTGTGTGACGGCGGCCGCGACATCCGCACGAACATAAGCCATCGCGATCGGACACTCAAGGGTTGGCGAGAAGGTCCCGCTGGTGATCTCGCCCACCGGCTCACCCGCGGATAGTACGGGGTAGTGTTCGCGTGGCACGCGTTTTCCCGACAATCGCAGGCCGATGCGTTGGAGTCGCGGCGGTTGGTCTTTTAGCTTCAGCAAAGCCGGGCGACCTATAAAGTCGCGATCCCGCAGATGCACGGCGAATCCGAGCCCCGCTTGAAATGGATCGATGGATTCGGAAAGCTCGTGGCCGTAGAGCGGCATAGCGGCTTCAAGGCGTAGGGTGTCGCGAGCCCCCAAGCCCGCTGGCTGAATTCCGGATGTGCCTCCGTCGGCGAAAATCCGCTCGACCAAATCTACAGCGGCCGCAGCGGGAACGATCAGCTCCCAACCGTCTTCGCCGGTGTAGCCGGTACGGCTGACGATCCCCTCGTGTCCGTTAATTCGCGTGGACAACCCCGTGTAGTACGCCATGGAGTCGAGATCGACATTGACAAGGTCTCCTAAGGCAAGTCGCGCTCGTGGTCCTTGTACCGCGATCATGGCTGATTCCATCGTGTGATCGTGAAACGTCACGTCGTCATTCGCCGTCAGATGCTGTTCGATCCACGCGACAATCTTCGCTCGATTGCTCGCGTTAACCACCAGCAGATGCTGTTGCTCGCCGCGATGGTCCCGCAGGTGGTACACGAGTACATCATCCAAGATCCCGCCGGCTTCGTTCGTGATCAACGAATAGCGAATCAAGCCCTCGGCCAATCCCGCGACACGGCGGGTCAACAAACGATCAAGAAAGTCGGATGCTCCCGAACCCGTAAAGGAGAGCCGGCCCATGTGCGAGATGTCGAACAGTCCCGCCGCTCGTCGTGTCGCCTGATGTTCCTCGACAATCGAAGCATACTGAACCGGCATCGACCACCCGGCGAAATCAACCATCCTGGCGTGGCGTGCCACATGCCAATCGTGGAGGGGGGTACGTGCGAGAGCGACTTCCATGCAGGGCTCCGGAGTTGACGGCATTGGCCAGTTCGAGACGACCGGGATGTCAGACGGAATTGTAGCCGAACCCCGATGGCTTGCTAGTCGGGCTCGGTCCACCGGGGATAGTTCTGGCGAGAAGCTTGCGACACGACGACGATCCACCCATAATCGACACCTATCGCACCACGAAGATTATCCCAGGAAATCGTCCAAGCGTCGCTGGTTCCCTCTCAACCACAAGGTACTGTAACGATGCGGCTAGTCCAGATGCGGTTTATCGTTTGCGGCCTGATCACGCTGTCGACGTGGATTGGCAGCAGTAACGGCCAAGAGCCCTTTGTCCCGCGCCGGCAAACTCAACCTCCAGGCCCACCCCTATCTCCGGTCAACGCCATTGCCAAGATGACCGTTCCCGAAGGATTCTCGGTGGAATTAGTCGCCAGTGAGCCCGACATTATCAACCCGGTTACCATGACGTTTGACGAACGTGGCCGGATCTGGATCACGGAGAGTTTCGAGTACCCGCGTTATGAAGCGGGACCGGGCCGCGATCGGATCAAGGTCTTGGAGGATACCAACGGCGACGGACGCGCGGACAAAGTCACGATCTTTGCCGAGGGCCTGAACATTCCGTCGGGGATCGCGGTGGGGTACGGCGGTGTCTGGGTGGCGAATGCGCCGGATATCCTGTACCTGCAGGACACCGATGGCGACGGACGCGCCGACAAGTCCGAAGTTGTGGTCACGGGCTTCGGACGCGATGATACCCACGAACTTCCCAACTCGTTGGTCTGGGGTCCCGACGGTTATCTCTATGGGCTGAACGGCGTCTTCAACCGCAGTCGGATCAAGCAGAACGGGAAGGAGTTTGATTTCACCTGCGCGATGTTTCGCATTAACCCGCGGACGCGCGAGTTCGAGCTATTCGCCGAAGGGACGAGCAATCCCTGGGGTATCGCCTGGGACTCGCTTGGCAGCGCCTTCATCAGTGCCTGTGTGATCGATCATCTCTGGCACATTACGGAAAGCGGTTACTATCATCGACAAGGCGGGCCCTATCCTCCGTTCACTTGGAAGATCGAGTCGATTGTCGACTACCAACATCAGCTCGCCGCGTACTGCGGGATTGAATACTTTGACAGCGATGCTTATCCGTCGGAATATCGCCAGCGGCTCTACATGGGAAACATTCACGCTGGCTGCATCAATGTCGATGCGCTGCAACGACACGGCTCGACCTACCGAGGGCAAGCGAATCCCGATTTC
>JBGTHH010000833.1:0-2722 GCA_041746275.1 Pirellulaceae bacterium
TGACGAGCACGGTTCACCAACTCCTTCCCGGCCCGATTCCACCATGGCAACAAACGGGCGCGCCGTATTTGTGGATGCCCTATGCCCAGATGCAAACTTCCCCACTGCCGATCCCGGTCGTGGCAACCGAAGATGTGTACCTGATTTTGGCCGATGGCACGCGGTTAATCGACGGCATGGCCTCGTGGTGGACCGCGTGTCACGGCTACAACCATCCCCACATCCTGAGCGAAGTCGCGAGACAACTGAAGACCATGCCGCACGTGATGCTGGGTGGTGTGCATCACGAGCCGGCCCTGCGACTCGCGCGGCGACTCGCCGACGTGCTGCCGGGTGACTTAAACCACGTCTTCTTTAGCGATTCGGGGTCGGTCGCGGTGGAAGTCTCGTTGAAGATGGCCGTGCAGTACTGGTTGAACCGCAGCGAACAAGGACGCGGCAAGTTTCTGGCTTTTCGACACGCCTACCATGGCGACACCACCGGCGCGATGTCGGTCTGTGACCCGGAAAGCAGTATGCACGCGCACTTCAAAGGATTTCTGCTCGAACAGTTCCACGCGGGCGTGCCGGACACCGACGAGGAATTCACTAGGCTGGAGAAACTCTTGCGCGAGCAGCATGCGGCGTTAGCAGGAGTCATCATCGAGCCGTTGATCCAAGGTGCGGGGGGCATGAAGTTTCATTCGCCCGAGACTTTGTCGCGATTGCGACAACTGTGTGATCGCTATGAACTGCTGCTGATCGCCGACGAGATCGCGACTGGGTTTGGGCGGACGGGAACGATGTTCGCGTGTGAGCAAGCCCAAGTGGTTCCCGATGTGATGTGTGTCGGAAAGGCATTGACGGGAGGGACGCTGGGGCTGGCCGCGACTGTGGCCAACGAGCGGGTCTTCGCCGCCTTCCTGTCCGACGACCCAACCCAAGCGTTGATGCATGGCCCCACGTTCATGGCCAATCCGTTGGCATGTGCCGCAGCCAACGCTTCGCTTGACGTGTTTGAATCCGAGCCGCGCTTAAGGCAAGTGGCGGCGATCGAGGAGGGGCTGACGACGGGTTTGGAAGCGTGTCGGTCGTTGCCCGGAGTCGTGGACGTGCGAGTGCGCGGCGCGGTGGGTGTCGTGCAGGTGCGCGAGTTGTATCAGGTCGAACAACTCCGCGCCGCGTTCGTTCGTGCGGGAGTTTGGGTGCGACCCTTTGGCGACATCATCTACCTGACGCCGCCCCTGACGATCACGCCATCGCAACTCGGCGAGCTTTGCGACGCGGTAACGCGCGTGGTGACTCGGTGGGCACACCGAGATTTGGTCTAGCCGACGGCCTTCAGAAGCTGACGTTCAGCGAATGTTGGTTGCGAATCGCGACTTCGCGCCATTGGTACTTGCTGTTGGCGAGCAGATCGGTGGGGGGTTGCACATATCGTCCGAGCTGCGCGATGTCGGCCTTATCCAGCTCCATGCCCTGCGAGCGATCACTGTTTTTGGAGACCACGAGCACGAAGTAACGTCCGCTATCGGGCAACTGGATCTGGTAGCGACCCTCGGCGTCGACGCGCGTGTAGGCACCGCCAATCGATTGAATGATCCGCAGGTTATGGCTGTCCTCGCGGGGCAGGGGATCGCCCGGTCGCAGGCCATCGATCGGAGCTTTGTCGGTCGGAGCGGGAAGCTGGCTCAGGGGCAGGACCAGCACCGCCGCGCCCACATCGGGTCGGCTTCTTCCGCCTCCCGAGGTGAATACGACTTCACCCGACAAGACGGACGGTTGCGGCGTCGCGGTGGCTTCAACTGCTGGACCCTTTCCGGCCGCCAGCAAACCCAGCCAAAACGAAATCAAGGCGACGCTCCCCAGCAACATGCCTTGCAGGTACAACACGCGGCGGGGAATGGCGATTCGATCGGAACCCGTGTCGAGTTGCGGACGAGTCTCGGGTCCCAAGTCCTCCGTCGCATAGGTCCATTCGACTTCATCATCGTAGACCTCGAACTCCGCGTAGGGGTTTTCGTCGTCGTTCGCCACGTCTCCCGGTGGCGGATTGGGAGGACTCGCCGGAGTCGTCGCATCCGCGTCAGGCACGGTGATGCGCTGCTGGCACTTGGGGCACTTGGCCGTCACGCCCGCCTTGCTGGAGCTGACGTTGAGCCGTTGACCGCAGTGTTCGCAGGCAAATTTGATGGGCATGGCTAAATCGTTCTAAGATCTGGAGCATACACGGAGTGGCTGTGAAAACATTGGGACAGGCAACTCGCAGCTACGCGAACTCCTTGCAAAACACCGACCTCCGCTCGGAGCCAGTCCCATTTTCTCACAGCCTCGGAGTTAACTCGCCCGCCCAACTCTGGCCACCGTTTCGAAATACGTCACTCCTAGCCTAACAGACGATGAAGAGGCGTACTAGAAACGACCTGCATTTGCGCGGCGATCGCTTCGCAGTCGCACTCGTGCTTTGTCACGATTGAAAATGCGAGTTGGAGTACAGCCTTCAGGCTGCCAATTACCGGCTAAAGCCGGAACTCCAACCCTAAAATTTAGAATTGACAGACCACTATCGTTCGTCCGAGCGACTCGAATCCTGCTCCAACAGGCGAATCGACAAGGCCATCACCAGCAGCACCAAGTCGGTCACCAACAGAATCAGGCACCCCAAGCCAATCCAGCTCAAAACCCGAGCCGCCAGGGTATCGTGCAGCGAAGTCAGCAAGACCTGGAACCCCATCAGCACCGC
>JBGTHH010000834.1:0-3808 GCA_041746275.1 Pirellulaceae bacterium
GAATGACCGGCCACCGACTTGGATGGCGAATATCTCGGGCAGTCCGGTCACGCGTGCTAGCCACGTCCCCAGGAGCGCGCCAATGAAGCCCAGCACAATCGTGACTAAACAACCGCCATGCGAATAGCCCACCAAGGATTGCGCCAAGGAGCCACAGATCCCCGCCACCAAGAGTAACAATAGGAATTCCAACATGTTCGATTTCCCCTGAAGAGCAGTGCTCCAGTCGTTGCCAAATCGTTCACAAAATCCAAGCTCACGCTTCAAGATACCATGATTGCGATCACCTGTTAGGAATTCGGGTAGTTGCTTTAGGTAGTTTGCAAAAACTTTTCGGATTGCAAAAAGATTAACGATTGTGCGGATTGTGACCGATGAATTCCCAACACTGCTTGGCATTCGGCAAGTTGCTGGGGTTCAAGGTTTGGATTAGGCACAAAAAGGGTTGTCCCATGCGATCGTATCACATCGTCTTGCCTGTCGCGCTGGTCATGCTAGCTCTGGTCATGCTAGATCATGGTGCGGTGGCGTTCGGCCAGACCCGAAATGGGCAGCCATCGGGAAACCAGCCGGGAATCTGGCATGGGGATAAGTTCCTTGGGTTCGTACCGGCCCACGAACAGCGGAAGGCTCGCGTTCAATCGTCGCCTAGCCCCCCGACGACCTCTGCAGAACCGACTGAAGCCTCGCAAGCGGCCCAGGACAATTCGGTAGCGGCCGTCGCCTATCAAGAGCCCTACATCTCCGATCCGCCGCTGCCGCCTGGAATCGACGTCATGCCCATTGACGATTTTGGCATGAGCAAATTCGGTCACGCAGATTTCCGCGGTGACTCGTGCTACTGGGGACGAGCGGAGTACTTGCTGTGGTGGACGCAAGGGATGAACGTTCCCGCACTCGCCAGCACAAGTCCACTGGGAACTCTGCAAGCGCAAGCGGGTGTGCTGGGACAGCCGGGATCGTCCGTGGTGTTCGGCAATTCGGATCTCGCCGACCAAGCGCGTTCGGGAGGACGGTTCACGCTCGGCACATGGCTTGATCCGGAACGATCGCACGGTATTGAAGCGAACTATCTCGTGCTGGGCGGCGAGACCGAGTCGTTCCATGCGGGGTTGAACGACTTCGATATTCTCGCCCGACCGTTTCTCAACGCGCAAACCGGCTTGGAAGACTCGCGCCTGATTGCGTTCCCGGGACTTGTCCAAGGCACGCTCGATATTGCGGCGACGACCGAGTTCCAGTCGTTCGAGTTGCTGTATCGTCAACAAGTCGGTGGGTCGTGGGGATGCCACCTCGACATCCTGGTGGGCTATCGTTACGCCACCCTCGATGATCGACTGCGAATCAGCGAATCCACGGCCGCGTTGACGGGTCCGCCCGCGGGAACCACGTTTGATTTGTTCGATCAGTTCGACACGGAAACGAGATTTCATGGAGCGGAGTTTGGCATTGCCGGTTCGTGGCGCATCAATGAGTGTTGGTCGTGGGACGCGTTGGCCAAGCTCGCCATTGGCGACACCAGTCATCGAGCGGTTGTCTCGGGTCAGACCATCACCACTTCGGCCGTCGGAGTACCCACAACTGCCCTTGGTGGACTGTTAACGCAAAGCTCGAATCTGGGTTCCTTCCGTTGGGACGACTTCTCCTCGATCTCCGAATTCGGCGTGACCCTGCGTCGCGATCTCCAGTGCGGTCTCGCCTTAACCTTTGGGTACTCGTTCATCTACTGGAGCGATGTGGCGCGAGCTGGCGAACAAGTCGATCGCAGTGTCAATCCAAGTCAGATCCCGCCTGGAAATCTTACGGGTAGTGCTCGTCCCAGTTTCCCCGAGCGGACCAATGACTTCTGGGCTCAGGGGCTACGTTTTGGCTTGGAGTACGATTTCTAGCGGTGCGTTGCCTAACGGCGATGGCAGATGATCGACGTACGTCGGCGGCTGACGGTTAAACGACAGAATGACTCGCGAACGGTTACAGTTTATTCGACCAAGTGAACGGGCCCCTTCTGAGCCTGGCCGTCGCTTTGCTGCACATACTGAAAGGCCGCCATCGCTTGGCCCATCACGTCAGTCCCCGTAAGCTGGAAGACTTGCCCAAACGACATGCCCACGCGATCGGCACCCGTGCGGCGTAATGTCGCCCGCACCGCGTTGGCGGGGGTACCCGACACGTGAAACCCGCTCGAATCAAAGGTGGCCGGAGTAAAAGTCCGCGAATCGAAGTTCCAGACTCCCACTTCGACTCCCGACGCGTTGAGCGAATCATCCACACCGGCGGCGTTTTGATCGGCGAACCACGTCATTTCGTACAACAGATCGTCGAGCCCTGCTGCGGCTCCATCCCTTCGCAACGCGAGCGCGCCAGCCATTGCGGCCGCATCGGCACCATTGTGCATGCTGCTGTTAGCCACATAGACTCGGCCGAGATCGACGCTGAACATCGCCACCATCAACAGGAACGTCAACACGATTGGCATCATGGCAATGGTCGCGCCACGGCGCGGTTGCCGAAGCGGATAAGCGGTTGGTTTATGTCGAATCATCACCATCGTTTGCCTCACCATGCTCACTCGAAAGCCTCGTCCCCCTTGCTCGGGAACGTCGGTGTTGGAAGTAACGAATACGGTTTACTTCTTTGCCTTCTTAGCCGCGCTGATCTTTTTAGCTTTCTTAGCCTTTTTGTTCTTTTTAGCCTTTTTACCAGGCAACGGTGCGTTGTCGTCGAAGTCGTAGTAGCGCACACCCTCGGCGGGCATGACGCAGACTCCCTCGATCGTCTTGCCGCCCATGAAGCCAGCGTTCACCCAGGAGATGCTGTTGTAGGGAATCGTGATTTGGACCGTCACCGGTTGCAATGGCGTGAGATCAACCAAGGGATCCGGAGTCACCGTCAGCGTGTAGTCCGTTAGGCCACCCGCCGCCATCGCGGCATCGACAATATCTTCGACGATATCTCGTGTGCTACCGTCCATGACTCCCACGCGGCAGCCCGCTCGAGCCGCCTCCTCTAGGACGTGACGTACCATGATCGCGCGCCCTAGTTCCAGCGAACCCAGGAGCATGAGTACGAGCACGGGGAGCACCGCGGCCAATTCCACGGCGGCGGCTCCGGGACGATAGCGTGACGCACGGCAGCGGCCAGAGAAGCGGCAGAGCACTAACGCGCGAGCCCGCTTGATGATGGTGAATCGTGGTGACATGGTTTGTCTAATCTCTCGCGAAACCTCGCGGTTCCACTGGTTACGCGTAGCGATCCATCGTCAATTATGGAATTGGTTACCAATCCCTCTTTCCTTGCAAGTTTAGGTCAAGTTTGAGAGTGTGAATTGCGGACGAACTCAGAACCAATCCCCGTAACGAACTGTGGAAGTCGTAACCGCCAATTCACGCCAGAATATCCCGCACAACCGTACCGAGTCCGTTTGTGGGCGTTTGTTCTCTTCCGCCAAAACGATAAGTCAGCGTCGCGTCATTGATGCCCATCAAATGCAGGATCGTTGCGTGCAGGTCGTGCATGTTCACAGGATGTTCCACGGGCAGGTAACCGAACTCGTCGGTCTCTCCATGCGAGTATCCGCGGCGCACGCCACCACCGGCCATCCACATGCAGAAACCATACGGATTGTGATCGCGACCATTACGATCCTGAGCCGTTGGTCCCCGCCCAAACTCGCCGCCCCAGATTACGAGCGTCGAGTCCAGCAGTCCGCGTTGATCGAGATCCGCGAGCAGGCCGGCGATCGGTTGGTCGACTTCGCTGGCCATTTGGCTATGCCCTTCAGCCAAGTCGCCATGCTGATCCCAATTGT
>JBGTHH010000835.1:0-12699 GCA_041746275.1 Pirellulaceae bacterium
AAATGATAAATCGTAGCGATTATGTCGCCTGGTTGGGTCGGCCGGTCGGCCGGAAAGGCACCCTGCGCATCGCTGGCCCCATAAATATTTCCCGGTCGAATGCCGCCTCCGGCCAACAGAATGGTGTAACAGTAGTTCCAATGATCGCGGCCGCCGTTGTTGCCGTTGATCTTGGGAGTTCGCCCAAAATCACCCAAGACCGCGACAATCGTGCGCTCCAACATCCCGCGCTGTTCCAGATCGTTTAGCAACGTCCCGCTGGCCGCATCAAACTGAGGCAGCAGAGACTCCTTGAGTTTCACGAAGTTGCCGCCGTGCGTGTCCCAGGTGGCATTGGCGTCGGGAGCCCAGGACACGGTGACGACACGGGTGCCGGCTTCGATCAACCGCCGCGCCAACAACACACTCTGTCCATAGATGTTGCGACCATAGGCCTCGCGGATCGCCGCTGGCTCCTGATCGAGATGAAACGCGTCTTGCGTCTGGTGCGAGGTCAGGATGTCGGTGGCTTGCTGCTGGAAGCGGTGCATGGCTTGAAACGGCGCGGCGGAATCACCCACCAACCGCGCATTCAAGTTAGCTAACAGTCGCCCGCGATCTTCCAGGCGACCCAAGCTGATATCGCGTTCGAGCGTGAACTCGGGGACCGAGAAATCCTCGGCGTTGGGATCCTTCAAGATCCAGAGAGGATCAAAACCGCGCCCCAGCCAGCCCCCAAAAAATCCAGGCTGCGGCGGACCATTGGCACCCTCGAGCGTCTTGTAGGGCATCGTAACTTGCGGGGCGACCTGAGGCGGCGTGGGGCGCAGCAGCGAAGCCACCGCGCCGGGGCTGGGATTGTCGGTCGGTTGAAAGCCGCCTCCTTGTTCTCCGCGATCGTGCCCCGTCATCGAGACATACACCGCTGCGGCGTGGGAGTTGTTCACGCTGTGGTGCATCGAACGGACCAAGGTGCAGTGGTGCATTTGTCGGGCCAGTTGCGGCAGATGCTCGGAAACTTGCACACCGGGCAGCGACGTGTCAATCGGCCGAAACTCGCCGCGACTGTCGCTCGGGCCGTCCGGCTTCATATCCCACATGTCGAGATGGCTCGGACCGCCGTTCAAGAAGATGATGATCAGCGAATCGGCGCGGGGTGCGACGCTCGCCGGTGAGGCGTCGGCCGCCAACAAGTTAGGCAGCGACAATCCCATGGCACCCGCAGTCCCGATCTGCAACAAGCGCCGCCGCGACATCTCGCGAGGCCCGAAGGAAGTCCGTGTCGGCATGCGAATCCTCTCGGCTCAAGGTGTGATGCTCCACATCGTACCGCACCGCCGCCACGCCTGCCAACCGTTCGCCAGCGACTGACCTCAGAACAACCGGTTGTAACCGTTGAGCGCCGCGACGCGATACGCCTCCGCCATTGTGGGATAGTTGAAGGTCGTGTTGATGAAATAGAGCAGCGAATTGGCGTCGCCCTCTTGAGCCATGATGGCTTGGCCGATATGGATAATCTCCGAAGCGTTGGCTCCGAAACAATGCACGCCGAGGATCTGTAACGATTGTGCGTGAAAGAGCAGCTTTAACATGCCCACGGTTTGGCCGGTGATCTGTGCGCGGGCGATGCTTTTGAAGTGGGCGTGACCGACTTCGTAGGGAATATTCGCCGCCGTCAGTTCCCGCTCCGTCTGGCCGACCGAACTAATCTCTGGACTGGTGTAGATGCCAGTCGGGATCAAAGCGAGCTTGAGCCCGTCGCCCCCGGGAGTGACGATCGCGCTACCAGCCGCGCGGCCCTGCATATAAGCGGCACTGGCCAGTGATGGCGCGCCGACCACGTCTCCCACAGCATAGATGTGCGACACCTCGGTTTGGAAGTGTTCATTCACCTGCAGTTGGCCGCGCTCGTCCGCGATCAATCCTGCCCGGTCCAAGCACAAATCGCTCGTGTTTCCCTTTCGTCCGTTGGCCCACAAGAGAATGTCGGTCTTCAGCTTCTTACCGCTCTGTAGGTTCAACACCACGCCATCCTCCCGGCCTTCGATACGGGTGTACTGCTCGTTGTGTCGGATCAACACTCCTTTATCGCGCAGATGATAACTGAGCGCGTCGCTGATCTCGTCATCCAGGAACTCCAGTAACTTGCCGCGTGTGTTCACCAAGTTGACCTTGGCATCCAGGTTACGAAAGATCGAACCGTACTCCGAGCCAATCACCCCGGCCCCGTAGATCGTGATCGAGCGGGGCGTGAAAGTCAGGTCGAGGATCTTGTCGCTGTCGAAAATGCGCGGATGGTTGAAATCGACATCGGGTGGACGATAAGGACTCGAGCCGGTGGCGATGACAATATTGGCCGCCGTCACTCGTTCTCCCGCGACGTCGACCGTGTGCGGATCAAGGAACTGAGCGTGTCCCGCGATGATCGGCACTGCGTTGCGGTCGTAGAAACGTTGTCGCATCGACACTTGGCGAGCAATGATGGTCCCCGCGCGGGCTTGCAACTCGGGAAAGGCTGGGCGCAACGGATGCTGGGAATGTCGCAGCCACGGATCGTCCAATGCTTGGGAGAGTGTCGAGATGGTGTAGCGCAACGCCTTGCTGGGAATGGTCCCCCAATGCGTACAGCCGCCGCCGACTTGGGTGAAACGCTCGACCACGGCGACCCGTTTCCCACTCTTGACCACCTGCATGGCCGCACCTTCGCCGCCTGGACCGGTGCCAATCACGATCACGTCATAGTCGAAGCGAGAAGCGGTCATGCGGGAACTGCCGAGGACAGAGGGACGACAAACTTTCGGATCGCCGCATTATGAGGCGCGCGGTCGATTGTGGGGAGGGTGCGGGACGGGCTAGCAACACCGATCTACGCAGTTCTTGTGCCCGGTCAGCGTTCCCTCGACGCGGATCTTGGTAAGTCACCTTCCGGCCGAACGTTAATGCGAGTTGGAGTTCCGGCTTTAGCCGGTAATTGGCAGCCTGAAGGCTGTACTCCAACTTTTAGCCCGGACAACGCACTAGTAACTCCCAAATATGCAGCGACTGCCCATATTCCGAGCCGTCATTTCATTCGACGCAGGGGGTTCCGCCTGAGGGCTGTTAAGACCAAATCACCGAAACGAGCTTGCGGACTAGGGGGACTTTGCCCTAGTTTCAATCGGTGGGACCCGCGCGGTGTCCCGTTTTCGAGCATTCCACAATTCAGCCCACCGATGATGTATGTTAGCCGACTCGGACACGACCAGTACGAAACTAGCTTCGGATCTCGGAGCCTCTCCCGAACAACTTGTTGCGACTCCGTCGTCGACCAGTTGGAGTGTCGCCGACAACAAAGATAAGCACCAGCACGCCGAGCCCGAACCGCATCTTGTGCTGGACGAAGATATCCGTTGGACGGTGAGCTATCGAGTCCGCCGGCGCTTGGGCAGCGGCGGGCAGGGTGTCGTTTATCTCGCTGATCGGATGGGCGCGGACGAGTTTCGCATACCGGTCGCGCTCAAGATGTTCTCGCCCAATCGCTACCGCAACCTCGAATCGTATCGGGAGGATATGCGGCGCATCAGCAGTGTGACGGCGCAAGTCGCCCTCATCCAACAAGATCATCTGCTGGATGTTCACAACCTGATCGAACGCGATGGACTGCGGATCATGGTGATGGAGTGGATCGACGGCTACGATCTTCGTCACTTGCTGGAACCGCGGCGACTGGAACAGATTCGCGCCCGGGTCTCGGATCAGCAGTGGTCGCATCTGAATCGCGTCGTGTTCTCGCTTGGTCCGTCCCACATCCGCCTCCAGCCCGGGATCGCCAACGCCATCGTGCGCGAATGCCTGGCTGGCCTGGCGGCTCTGCACCGCGCCAACATTCTGCATGGCGATATCAAACCATCGAACATCATGATCAAGAAGACGGGCAACGCCAAGCTGATCGATCTCGGTGCGGCGATCGAGACGGACGGAATGGTGCAAACGCCCGTCACGCCGCGCTATGCCGCTCCTGAAGTACTGCGCGGCGAGCCCCCGACGCCGGCCTCCGACTTGGCCAGCTTGGGCTACGTCCTGATCGAACTGCTGGCCGGCGTCTCGCCCTTCGAAGGGCTGTCGCGTCGGGGTGACCTGCTGCGCGCGAAAGAACAACTCCCGTCCCGCCTCAGCGAGTTCCTGCCCGACCAAATCCTGCGCAGCGAATCACTACGAAGTTTGATCTGGGGCTTGTGCTCGCCGGACCCCAGCGAGCGCTTTCCCAACGCCGAGGCCGCGGACTTGGTCGAGGATGGTGCCGCCAGCTTCAACCGCGAACTGATTACCGGAGACTTGGCCAGCGAGTTCGACTCGGAGATTCGCGCTTGGCTGGCGGCGCTGGAATAGTTGCCGCAACCCGCTTGGATGATCGCGCCGAATGCGAACCGTCAGATGTCGCGGGCCTTGCGCGCGTCGGGACGATATCCGGAGCCGGGCTGGTGGCGAGATTGCTTCTTCTTGTCCTTTTTCTTCTTTGGTTCCCCGCCGGGGATCGTATGTACGTATTCACCACGGAAACGGCTGTTGGCGTCCTCGCGCCGCTTAAGCAGCGCCTCGCGCGGCGGCTGAGCCGGAATGAGGCAATCGCAGCCGTTACCGATCAAGTCGGTGCGGCGCGCCTGCTCCAGGGCCTTGCGAACCTCAAAGTAATTCTCGGGCTTGAAGAACTGGAGCAACGCCCGCTGCAGCTTGCGATCGCGCAGGTGTTTAGCGATATACACAGGCTTCTTTGTGAACGGATCGAGACCCGTGTAGTACATCGCCGAGGCCACATCCATCGGTGCCGGAATGAAGTCTTGCACCTGATCGGGTTGATACCCGTTGCGTTTAAGGAACACGGCCAAGTGGATCATGGCATCGAGATCGCTGCCAGGGTGGCTGGCGATGAAGTACGGTACGATATGTTGCTTCTTGCCCGCCGCTTTTGATTCCCGCTGGAACGCCGTGGTGAATTGTTCAAAGTCATCGCCCGATGGCTTACGCATCATGTCCAGCACGTGAGGATCGGTATGTTCGGGTGCGACCTTCAATAATCCGCCCACATGATGTCGTGTCAGCTCGCGCATGTACTCCGGCGAACGCCGCGCCAGATCCATCCGAATGCCGCTCGACACGAGGACCTTCTTTATCCCGGGAGTTTCCCGCGCGTCCTTCATCAACTGCACCAGGGGTCCGTGATCGGTACCGAGCAGTTTGCAGATCGTCGGATGCACGCACGACTGACGGCGGCACACCGCTTCCACCTCGGGCCGACTGCACGTCATTTGATACATGTTCGCCGTGGGACCGCCGATATCGCTGATCGTCCCTTTGAACTTCGGATCGCTCGCCATCTGTTGGATTTCGCCCAGGATCGAATCGTGGCTGCGCGATTGAATGATGCGGCCCTGATGGGCTGTAATGGAACAGAATGTACAACCTCCGAAGCAGCCCCGCATGATCGTGACCGAATCCTTGATCATGTCGAATGCCGGAATCGGCTCGGTGTAACTCGGATGCGGCTGTCGGGTGTACGCCAGATCGTAGATGCGATCCATCGCGGTTTGCGAGATGGGAAAGCGCGGCGGATTGCAAACGATCGCTTGCCGGTCGTGGTATTGCACCAAACGACGCGCGTTGTAAGGATTCGTCTCGTTGTGCATCAGCTTCGTCGCTTCCGCGAAAGCCAGCTTGTCCGACGCGACCTCTTCATAACTGGGCAGCACCAGGGCCTCGTCCGGCGCGGTTTCGGAAGCACCCAGCGCGTAGGCGACTCCCCGCATCGGTCGCAGATCCTTGACCGTCTCGCCAGCTTGCAGTCGTCGAGCAATTTCCAAGATCGCTTCTTCGCCCATGCCAAAGACCACCAAGTCGGCTTTCGCGTCGAGCAGGATCGATCTCCGCACCTTGTCCGACCAGTAATCGTAGTGGGCCAGCCGACGCAGCGATGCTTCGACACCACCCGCAATGACCGGCACGCCCTTGTAGGCTTGCCGCGCTCGCTGGCAGTACGCCAAAGTCGCGCGATCCGGTCGCATCCCAATTCGGCCCCCCGGCGAGTACGCGTCGTCGTTGCGGACTTTGCGGTTCGCTGTGTAATGGTTGATCATCGAGTCCATGTTCCCCGCGCTGATCGCATAGAACAGGCGCGGCCGACCGAAACGTAGCCAGTCATCGACGCGATGCCAGTCGGGTTGAGAGACGATGCCGACTCGAAATCCGGCCGCTTCGAGCACTCGGCCCAAAATCGCCATCGCGAAGCTCGGATGGTCGATGTAGGCATCCCCCGTGACAAAGACGATATCGATCTCGTCCCACCCGCGCTGTGTCATTTCAGCCCGCGACATCGGCAGCGCCGCGCGCCGCGAACTCGGTGGAGCCGCAGTCGTCAGCCGCGACAAGGGATCATTGTCGAGTTCGTTCAGGATCGGCAGTTGCAACATGAGAGCGGCGGAGCGTGGGAGATGGGAAGATCGAATCGTCGCGGAGTACTGGCGATTATACGCCCGATGTCACTCGGCTCCTATGGTCACTTGGCGGTATCCATCGCACATGAACCGCTTCAGGTTGTTACGATTGGGCAAAGTCTGGCAGCCGGATCGGTTGCCAGGAGACGTTTTGCAAACGTCGAGACAGCGGAAGTGGACCCCGATGCCGAGAATGTGGTTCTATCTGCAATTATCCGAATGCACCCTGATTGACTCCCCTGGATAACTTGACTAACGCCCGACGGCGAACTTTGATAAAAGGACCCCTGTGGGAGGTTCCGCTTTAAGGAATGGACATGATTGTCGACGTCCCCTCGATGCTGATCACCGATGACGATCGCGATTTTCGCGAGACGTTGGGCGGTGTCTTTGAGGCTCGCGGGTTCCACACGATGCTCGCCGAGGACGGTCAGGAGGCGCTGGACATCCTCCTCCGCGAACGGATCCATGTGATGTTGGTCGACATGCACATGCCGCGGCTGACCGGCCTGGAGACAATCCGTCGCGTGAAGCAAATCGATGCGGGTGTTCCTTGTATTCTGCTGTCGGGCGAGATGACCGAGATGCTCGCCGAAGCAGCCCGCCAAGCCGCTGCCTTTGCCTCCCACGCCAAGCCCATTAGCTTGCCGGAGATTACGCAAACCGTGAGGCTCGCCATGCGTCAAGCCTACGATTGGCCGGGCACCGGGGCGCGTTAGCCGACATCAAGGGTCGCGTTTGTTGACAGCAAGCGGTGTGTGGCCAAGCAAATTTAACGGGTTTCCGTGACTTTTCATGCGCGAATTGCTCTGCCGAGGGCATAAATAGAGGTTGTCGAGCGGATGTCGCAGACCGTATAATCCCCGCTTCGCGAATTTGATTCGTAGACCGCGTAAACTAACTGAATGACGCAATTCCGCAGAGGAGCATGACGTGGCATCTGGTACCTACTTGTTCACGAGTGAGTCTGTTAGCGAAGGCCATCCCGATAAGCTTGCCGATCAGATTTCGGATGGAGTGCTCGACGCCTTGCTCGCACAAGACCCGTACAGCCGGGTCGCCTGTGAGACGCTCGTGACGACCGGCCTTGCCATGATTGCCGGAGAGATCACCACCAAGGCGGTTGTGGATTACCCAACGGTGATCCGCAATGTGATTCGCGAAGTCGGCTACACGGACGACGAAATGGGGATTAACGCCGACACCTGTGCCATCATGGTTTCGATCGACCGGCAAAGTCCTGATATTGCTCAGGGCGTGAATGACGATGCCAGCAAGGGAAAGGATGTCGGAGCGGGCGATCAAGGCCTGATGTTTGGATTTGCCTGTGATGATACGCCCGAGCTCATGCCGCTGCCGATCGCTTTGTCGCATCGCATTCTTAATCGACTGACCCAGGCGCGCAAGAGCGGCGAAGTCGCTTGGCTGCGTCCCGACAGCAAGAGCCAAGTGACGGTGGAATACGACGGTGATACGCCCGTACGTATTGATACGGTTGTCGTTTCGACGCAACATTCGCCCGATGTCACCAACGAAGTCCTGCGCGATTTCGTCATCAACAAGATCATCAAAGCGTGCTTGCCCAGCGAGCTGGTGGACGAAAATATCAAGTACCATATCAACCCGACGGGTCGTTTTGTGGTCGGTGGACCACACGGCGATTGTGGTTTAACGGGTCGCAAGATCATCGTCGACACGTATGGTGGCTGGGGCCGACATGGTGGCGGTGCCTTCAGCGGCAAGGATGCGACCAAGGTGGATCGCAGCGCGGCCTACATCGCCCGCCACGTGGCGAAGAGTATCGTCGCCGCCGACCTCGCGCGCCGTTGTGAAGTTCAGCTCGCTTATGCCATCGGCGTCAGCGAACCGGTCAGTGTCTATGTCGATACGCAAGGGACGGGCCGCATTGACGATCAGCGCATCTGCGAGTTGGTTCGCGAGATCTTTCCGCTCTCACCCGGCGGGATTATCAAGTACCTCGATTTGCGCCGCCCGATCTTTCGCAAGACCGCCGCAGGAGGACATTTCGGTCGTAGCGAACCGGAGTTCACGTGGGAGAATACCACCGAATCCGCTAAACGACTCGCGGAAGCGGCAGGCATTGAAGCGGTCGCATAGAGCTTCGTCGCGGGTGGCGTAAGTAATGTGGCTAGTGCTTTATCACGATTAAGCAGGCGAGTTGGAGTACAGACTTTTCAGGCTGCCAATTACCGGCTTAAGCCGGAACTCCAACCCTAACACTTAGAATTGACAGTCCACTAGCAGCCAAAGTTGCGTATCGGCTCACATCCGAAACACGTTCATTCGTCAACGGCTGCGGCCAAGCCCTGTACCAGCGCTTCGAGCATGTCGGGCGTGTGCAGGTAGCTTAAGCTGATTCGTAACAGCGACTCGCCTTGCGGTACAGAAGGTGGTCGGATGCCAGGGACCAACAAGCCTCGTGCGCGAAGGTGCGCCGTGAGCTGCATGGTGGCTTCCGGCTCGCCGACCATGACCGGAATGATTTGACTCGCCGAGTCCCCCGTGTTCCAGCCTTGGCCAGTCAATCTACGGCGCAGTTCGCCGGCGCGTTTTAATAGCTCGACACGTCGCTCGGGTTCCGTCTGAATGATCTTGAGGCCCGCCAGCCCAACGGCCGCCAGTGCTTCGGGTGCCGCCGTCGAGTAGACGTACGTGCGAGCTCGGTTGGCAATCCACTCGATCAACGGTTGCGATCCAACCACGAAGCCGCCGCTGGAACCGAGGGCCTTGCTCAGGGTTCCCACTCGCACATGGACGGCGTCCTCGACGCCCCAAAACTCCGTGGTTCCGCGGCCATGGTCGCCAAACACCCCCGTGGCATGGGCCTCGTCGACCATCAGCATCGCATCGAAACGCTCGGCCAAGTCAGCCAGATCGCAAAGCGGAGCCAGATCGCCGTCCATGCTGAACAGCCCGTCCGTGACGATCAGTCGGCGGCGAAAACGAGTCGACTGTGGCAGCATCATCCGCAGGTAATCCATGTCGCGATGCGGATAGACTTGCACCCGAGCACCGGAAAGTCGGCAGCCATCGATGATGCTGGCATGATTCTTCGCGTCGCTAAAGATCACGTCTCCCTGGCCCGCCAAGGCCGTAATCGCGCCAACGTTGGCCGCAAATCCTGTGTTAAACAGCAAAGCCCGCTCGGTGTGCTCGAACTCCGCCAACGCCGTCTCCAATTCCGCGTGCAACGCACCGCGACCCGTGACCAGCGGACTCGCCCCGCTTCCCCACCCGAGCACCCGCAGCTCGGCCGTGACGGCGTCTGGCCATGGCCCCGCCGCCAATCCCAAGTAATCGTTGGCTCCAAAGTTAATCAGCTCTCGGCCATCCATGGAGATACGGGTCGCTTGGGCACTGGTCCGAGTCGTTAGATGTCGACGCAGCCCCAGTGTTTCCAAATGCGTCAGTTCGTCGTCAATCCAGCGGAGTGGCTCGTTCGTCATGGGGAAATAAATGCTTGGCCGATGTGAAGCTACAACGAAAGCAGTCTACCAAGAACTTACGATTCCAAGGACCACGCCCGATGCGATCCCACCAGCTTAGGATCGCTCGTTCAACCGCCGTGGCTGACCGACGGAGACGGGGCGCGTTAAGTTCTGCGGCAACCTGCGGTTAAAATCTAATCGAACCCGTCCCGAACTGGAAATTCCTTGAGAGTCGAGTCAACTACAGGAGAGTGACCCAACATGAGCGTAACCGCGATACTTGGAGCGTCGGGAACGATTGGCAGCACACTCGCTCGACGACTTGTGCGCCAAGGCCATTCGCTCGTGCTGGTCGGTCGCAACGAGGAGAAACTACAGGCACTTTCGCAGGACCTCGACCAACCATTCGTAACGGCGGACTTAACCGCTTCCCAGTCTCTTGAAGAGGCGTTACGCAGGGGGAGCGAAGCTCGAGGCGGATTGGATGCGTTGGTCAACTGCATCGGTTCCCTGCTGCTGAAGCCCGCCCATGCCACGACGGATGAAGACTTCCGGCAGGTCGTCGAGACCAATCTGTTCACGGCGTTCGCGACCGTCCGCGTCGGTGCGAAATTGCTGCGCGAACGAGGTGGCTCGATTGTGCTTTTCGCCTCGGCGGCAGCCGAGATCGGGATTCAGAATCACGAGGCAATTGCCGCCGCGAAGGCGGGTGTTATCGGATTAGCTCGATCCGCCGCAGCCACCTATGCCCCGCACAACATTCGCGTCAACGTAGTTAGTCCAGGCTTGATTCGCACCGAGATGACGCGGCGAATCTGGAACAATCCCGCGAGTGCGGCCGCCTCAATACAATTGCACGCCCTGAGTCGGCTGGGAGAACCGGAGCATGTGGCTTCGCTCGTGGCGTGGCTGCTCGATGCCGAGAACGATTGGATCACCGGCCAAGTCATCGGCCTCGATGGCGGGCTGGGACACGTCTTGCCACGCCGGTAGTCCCGTCTAACATGCGAGTGCTGGTTCGGGTACGGTGGATGGGCAGAGGGGGAGCGCGTCCGCAATCGCACGACTTGGGTCTGCTACCTCCATATCGGCGAAAATGGCCAAGGTGTGGTGCAGTCAAGATTTGTCTCCGGATGGGACCTCAACATGTCAGGTACGATCTTATTGACGGGAGCGACCGGATACGTGGGCGGACGACTCTTGTCGTTGCTTCAACAGCGTGGCTCCCTTGTCCGATGTGTGACACGCCGCGCTGTGGCCTTGAAGGACCAAGTCGGCCCGCTGACGGAGGTCGTGCAGGGAGATGTCTTGGACCCCGCGTCGCTGTTGTCGGCATGTGAGGGCGTCGAGACTGCGTACTATTTCGTACATTCGATGGGTGACGATCGCGACTTCGAGCGCCAGGATCGAATCGCTGCGGAGAACTTTGCGAAGGCGGCCACGCAGGCCGGTGTGAAACGCATCATCTACCTAGGCGGATTGGGCAACCCCGATGAGAAACTCTCCAAACACCTTCGAAGTCGTCAGGAGACCGGTGACGTCTTGCGAGCTCATCACGCGCGGGTGATCGAATTTCGGGCCTCGATTGTGATTGGCTCGGGTAGCCTGTCCTTCGAGATGATTCGGTCCTTGGTCGAGCGGTTGCCGATCATGATCTGTCCGCGCTGGGTCCAGGTGAAGGCTCAGCCGATCGCCGTCGAGGATTTGCTGGCGTATCTCCTCGCCGCCCTGGAACTGCCGCTCGGTGCTTCGCAGGTCTACGAAATCGGCGGTCCCGACCAGGTCTCCTACGGACAGATCATGCAAGAGTATGCTCGGCAACGTGGTTTAAGGCGCTGGATGATTCCCGTGCCATTGTTGACTCCGTATTTGTCGAGCCTCTGGTTGGGCTTGGTCACTCCGCTATATGCTCGGGTCGGTCGAAAGCTGGTGGAAAGCCTGCGGAATCCGACGCTCATCTCGAACAACCTGTCCGAGGCGGTGTTCTCCGTGCGGCCTCGTTCGATTCGCGACGCCATCGCTCGAGCCTTGGTCAACGAAGATCACGAGTTTGCCGAGACCCGTTGGTCGGACGCTTTATCCGCGGCCGGTCCATCGCGATCCTGGGGAGGCGACCGATTCGGTTCGCGGTTGGTGGACTCGCGGACGATCACAGTGACGGTTGCGCCGGAGCAGGCTTTCACGCCCATTCGTCGCATTGGCGGACGAACCGGTTGGTACTACGGAAACTGGTTGTGGTCGCTGCGCGGGTTTGTGGATTTGCTGATTGGCGGAGTCGGAGTGCGGCGCGGTCGACGGGACCCGGACAGCCTGCGCGTCGGCGAGCCACTCGACTTCTGGCGCGTCGAATTGTACGAGCCGCTTCACCGATTGCGTCTGCAAGCCGAAATGAAGTTGCCGGGACGCGCATGGTTGGAATTCGAGGTTAGTCCCTGCGAGCACGGGAGCACAATTCGGCAGACGGCGATCTTCGATCCTTTGGGATTGGCCGGATTGATGTATTGGTATGGAATCTATCCTTTGCACCAGTTCGTGTTCGCGGGCATGCTTCGCAATCTGGCAAAAGCCGCGGAACGCGAGCGTCCCCATGCAGACTCCTCGGCGGGGCTGAGATTCTCTTCCGTGAGAAATGCCTGATTATGATCGCTCAGCTGTCGCTCATCGCGCCCCGTCGCCCGGGAGGTGAACAACTCGAACGGATGCGTGGGATCGCCAGCAACGAAGCTGAAGGAGCGCCCGTCCGCGGAGAGGGAGAATCCAGTCAGGCGACGGTCTCCAGTGGTGATCTGGCTGACACTGTTTTC
>JBGTHH010000836.1:0-3658 GCA_041746275.1 Pirellulaceae bacterium
CGACCCGAAGGGCATCGTGGCCTCGCCAGACGCGTTGTATGTGGCCGATAAGACGCGCGTGGTGAAGATCGACTACCAAGGCAAAGTCACTCCCTTCGTGGCGGCGGATGCATTTCCCACGCCTCCGCTCTTTTTGAACGATGTGGCCCTCGAACTGCAAAGCGGCACGTTGTTCGTGAGCGATTCGGGCGATCTGAACGGAACTGGGGGAGCCGTCTACCGTGTGGATTTGAAGTCACGCAAGGTCGCCCTGGTGGTCAATGCCCAGAACCTGCCTGGTCTGCACACGCCCAACGGATTGGCACTGGATGGCGCGCACCACCTGCTCCTGGCAGATTTTGGCAGTGGTGCGCTGTATCGGATTAAGCTCGCGGACAATTCATCCCAGAAGATCGCCGAGGGTTTTGACGGTGGTGATGGTGTGACTTGGGATAAGTTCGGGCAACTGTTCATCACTTCCTGGAAGACTGGCAAGGTCTTCGGCATTCCGCGGCCCGGTGAAAAGTCGGTGGAGCTGCCCTATCAGTTTCAGCAGGCCGCCGATAGTTGCTTGGATGCCTCGGGCCTGCATCTGCTCGTCCCCGATATGCAAGCGGGAACCCTTACCGCGATTCCGACGACGATTGCCGGATGGGAAGTCGATCAATCCCCGTTGCCGATTCAAACCGAGGTCGCGTTTGCGAACGTCAAATGGAGCGGCTGGAGTCCGCTGGACGATTCGGGCTTGAACGTTCCCTTGCGACCGATCCTGCTCATGCCGTTCGGTGATGGTTCCAAGCGTGTCGTGGTGGCCACTCAGCAGGGAGTCGTTCACATTCTGCCCGAGAACCAGGAGGGGGAGACTTCCGTCTTTCTCGACATCACCGACCGAGTGCGTTATTCCGACAAACAAAATGAGGAAGGGCTGCTGGGGCTCGCCTTCCATCCCCGGTTCCAGGAGAACGGCGAGCTATTCATTTTTTATACCGACGTGAAGGCCAAGATGGCGAATGTCGTCTCCCGATTCCGTGTCAGCAAATCGGATCCGCACCGAGCGGACCCGGCTTCGGAAGAGGAGATCATTCGGTTTGAAAAACCTTACTGGAACCACGACGGCGGAACGATTCTGTTTGGCCTCGATGGCTTCCTGTACATCACACACGGCGATGGTGGAGCCGGCAATGATCCGCACGGAAACGGCCAGAATCTGCAGACGTTGCTGGGCAAGGTGCTCCGCATCGATGTGGATCGCCAAGCCGACGGAAAGAAGTACGCCATTCCGAGCGACAATCCTTTCGTCGGTCGAGCCGACGCCGCTCCCGAAGTCTGGGCGTATGGCCTGCGAAACATTTGGAGGATGGCGTTCGATCGCCAGACGGGCCAGCTCTGGGCGGGGGAAGTGGGACAGAATCTCTACGAAGAAATCATTCTTTTGCGATCTGGCGGCAATTACGGTTGGAACCTTCGCGAATCGCTCCATCCGTTCGGTGCTCAAGGTGTCGATGTCCGCCCTGATTTGATCGAGCCGATCTGGGAGTACCACCATGACATTGGCAAGTCGATCACGGGCGGTTTGGTCTATCGCGGCCAGCAGTTGCCAGAGCTCAACGGAGCGTATCTGTATGCCGACTATGTCAGCGGCCGCGTCTGGGCTCTGTGGTACGACGAGACCCAGGAGCGAGTGGTGGCGAATCGCGAAATTCAAAGCCCAGGCTTTCCCATCATTTCCTTTGGTGAGGATGCGGCTGGCGAGCCTTACCTGCTAACGGTTTCGCAGACTGGTCGGGGTATCTTTCGACTGGTTAAGTCCGAGAAGCCTTGAAACGCAACTACGACTCGATTCCTCGATCTACTACAAGGAGTTCACCATGATTCGATCGTTTTTCTCTTCGCGCGTGTCGCTGCTGGCCTCGTCGATCTGCACCTTGCTGGTCTTGGGCCTCGGTCAGCACGCCGCCGCCCAAGCACCGATGCCGTACGGCGAGCCCATTTCGCTGGAACATGCCAAGAAGGTACTCGCCGCCGCCGAGGCGGAAGCGAACAAGAACGAGTGGCCGGTCGCGATTGCCATTGTCGACGGCTCGGGGTTCCTGGTGGCGTTTCATCGTTTGAACAATACGCAACTGGGCAGCGTTGAAGTGGCGTTGCAGAAAGCCAAGACGGCGGCTCTGTTCCGCCGTCCGACCAAAGTATTTGAAGACACACTGGCGACCGGCGGCGCGAGTCTGAAGGTTCTCCAACTTCCGGGAGCCTTGCCCGTCGAAGGTGGTTTGCCGATCGTGCATGGCGGTAAGATCATCGGCGCGATTGGCGTCTCGGGAGTGAAGTCGACAGAAGATGCTCAGATCGCCACGGCTGGCCTGCAAGTGCTCCAGTCGCATCCGTAGTCCGCTTGGGACTCTTCGATGGGTGAAGCGGAATCTGACGGAGATACAACAAAGAAAGCCCGGCCATCGCGAGTTGCGATGCCGGGCTTTGTACTTGAAAACCTAGGAGACAGTGTGGAGTGGGTGGAAGGCCGCGTTAGTAGCAACCCCAGTAGTTGGTGATCACCGGGACGCAGTGGTAGGTGTAGTACACGGGGCGGTAGCAGTAGAGTGGTTGGTAGTAGTTGAAGCAGGGTTGGTAGCAGTGTCGGTAGCCATAGCCATAACCGAATCCACAGTGGCGACGGTATCCAAAGCGGCGGAAGCAGGCTTCGATCGCCTCGTCGCCGGTTTCGGCACTGGCGTTCTTTGACAGTCCGTCGACATCCAGGTTATCCAGGCTGCCGTCGTCGATCGAGATCGATGCGTCGACGATCGAATCCACCTTGATCGTGCTCAATTCTTTCAGGAAGTCATCCTCGGCGAACGTGGTGGCGGTCAACAGGATCATCGGGACCAGGGCGAGCAGTGTCTTCTTAAGCATCGTAGGGCTCCTTGAGTACTTGGCAGAGTGATTTGAATTGGAAAGGCGAGTCTGCCGTGCTTCGCGTTTCCTTTGAGTTCGTTACACACTGCTAAGCGACGGACTCGCCGGGATGTTACAGGGGAACTTTCAGATTCGCAGTTTGGCGATTCGCGGCCGAACGCTCGCATTCCTTAGTCATGCATGATGCAGTAGTGGTGGTTTCTCCGGTGGTCGTGCCGCTGCCCCGCTTTCCACCCGCTAATCGCTGCGATTCCTGCGAGGTCGAGTGCGGCATACGCAGCTTCACCAATCGTCTGTAGCGAACCGGTAATGAATGCGGATGATTCGCTCACCTTCGCCTGTGGTTTCCGGGGCAGCTCACCGTTTGCTGCGAAAAGATCCCATCCAGGGTCAGTAACAGATCCGCGACTCACGCGCTTCTAAGATCAAGACCCGCCCCGTTGCGGCGATTCGCGGATTTAACTCTTTCCCGATGACACAGGTATTACCATGCGTACTTCCCTCTCGTCCTTCGCGTTGCTGCTCGCCGTCGTTTGTAACTCGGGAGCCTGCGTGGCTGATGAATTGTTCTCGAAAGTGGGCTTGGACTCGGTGTTTACTTCCTCGCTGTCGGCGAGCCCCGACAGTTCCGATTCACGCCAGTCCACGCCACGGCAGTTGGAACTGGGCCAAACGATGGACGCGACATCGTTGGTCGAACTGCTTAAGAAGGCCGGAATCGAAGCCCAGAAGTTGTCCGCCAGCTTGATATCCCTCCAACTGCGAC
>JBGTHH010000837.1:0-1779 GCA_041746275.1 Pirellulaceae bacterium
GGGAGGGTGTCGCAGTTGTCCAAGCCCACCTTCGTGATCACTTCCGCTAGCCACTTGCCGTTGGATGAGAGCCCGCCGTGGTTCTCCACAATGACGTTCAAGCCGTGCTGAGCGCCAAACTCGCTAAGTCGACGCAAGCCATCGGCTGCTAGCGTCACCTGGTCTTTATAGCTTCCGGCCGATGCGGCGTTGACGCGAATGGAATGGCAACCCAGGAATTTCGCCGCCTCGATCCATTTGTAGTGGTTTTCCACAGCCTTCGTCCGCTTATCGTCGTTGGGATCGCCGAGGTTGCCTTCGCGATCGATCATAATCAGCAGGCTCTTGACCCCCACGTCCTCAGCCCGCTGCTTGAGGTCCGCCAGGTACTTCTGATCCTGGGCTTTGTCGGCGAAGAACTGATTCACATACTCGACGGCATCGATACCGAACTCCTGCTTGGCCGTCTTCGCATAGTCCAGATTATCCAGTTTGCCAGCGAAGATCGTTTTGTGGAGCGACCACTCGGCGAGCGAGATCTTGAATCGGGGTTCGGCATCGGCACCGAAGAGCTGGGGGGAGGCCGAAAGTAACGGCATGGTTTGTAGGCCTGAGGCGACGGCAACCACTTTGAGAAAGGTGCGACGGTCGTGAGTTTGGCTCATCTTGAATGATCCTTGGGAGAGGTAGTGAAAAGCGTGAGATACCCGTCGTTCAAATGAAAGAACGCACCGCGACGGGATGGCACCTTGGCCAAAGGACCTTAGTATAGATGCCTGGTGAGGGGTGGGCAACGAACTCGGGGCCAAGGTGTCCAGACAGGGTGGAGACGTAATTTGACTGAAACGATCGAACAAATAGAGCGGGTACTGGGACTCGTCCGTCGCGAGCTATGGATTGTCACCGCCGAGACTGGCGGCCGCCGAGGAGGGCTCGTGGCGACCTGGGTCGCCTCCGCGTCCATTGATCGCGAGCATCCGACCGTGCTGATCGGCATCGCTCCCAACCATTTCACTTGTGAACTGATCGATGGCAGTGGACGGTTCGGCCTGCATTTGCTCAGCCGCGAGCAGCTCGACTTGGTTTGGAATTTTGCGATCGGCAGTGGGCGCGAGCGGGATAAGCTGGCTGGCCTGGAGACCTTCCTCGCCGAAACCGGCAGTCCCCTGCTGCGCGACTGCGTGGCGTGGTTGGATTGTCGAGTCTTCACGGCGGAGCGTACCGGAGATCGCGTGTTCTATTGGGCGGATGTTGTCGCTGGCGAGGTGCTCAGCCAGGAAACTCCGCTTACCGACGCCGACCTGATGGAATTGGCGAGTCCCGAACAGCGGCGGATGCTGCGAGCAAATCGCGATGAAGATGTCGCGTTGCAACGCCCCGCCCAACAGGCTTGGCGGCGGGAATTGTCCCGGCGTGAACCCGAACGTGACGAAGTGTGACGTATGGGGATGCGGTTTGGCAAGGTAGAATAGAACAGACATTTATCAGTTCCTCAGTCAGGAGTCCCTCTACCACGTGTACGATCAAGAACGCATGAATGGCGTGTCGCGCGAGAAGGCTGTGCTCGCGCGTGTCATCCTCTCGGGACAGCATGTCGAGGAAGATCCGCTGGACGAGCTGGAAGGACTGGCGAGCACGGCGGGAACCATCGTGGTGGCGGGCCTCGTGCAACGGCGCGATAAGCCGGATATCACGGCGTTTCTGGGTAAGGGCAAGGTCGCCGAGCTAGCGCGGCTGGTGGAGGACCACGAGGCGGATGTGGTCATCTTCGACAACGACCTCAGTCCCGCGCAGACGAGG
>JBGTHH010000838.1:0-7962 GCA_041746275.1 Pirellulaceae bacterium
CAGTTGACCATTCAAAAAGCTGGCCACGGCCGCCTCGTTGGCGGCGTTCAGCACCGCCCCCGCCGTGCCGCCAGCGCGAGCGACTTCGTGCCCCAAAGCGAGCGCCGGGAAGCGGTCGTGATCCGGAGGCGCGAAGTCCAAACGCAACGCGGAAGCCAAATCGAGCCTGGGAGCCGGGCATTCCCAACGTTGCGGATAAGTTAAAGCATACTGAATTGGCAGCCGCATGTCCGGCGGGCTCAGTTGAGCCAGGACCGATCCGTCGCGGAACTCGACCAATGAATGGACGATCGATTGCGGATGGATCACCACATCGATCTGGTCGGGTTCCAGATCGAATAACCAACGAGCTTCAATGATTTCCAGAGCCTTGTTCATCATTGTGGCGGAATCGACGGTAATCTTGGGACCCATGTTCCAGGTGGGATGAGCCAGCGCCTCGGACACCGTGACTTGGGCGAGTTGCTCACGTGTGTGCTCGCGAAAGGGCCCCCCGCTAGCAGTCAGTATGACCCGTTTGACATCCTCGCGACGCCCTCCCTCCAAGGCTTGAAAGATTGCACTATGTTCGCTGTCGACGGGCAGAATCTTGGTATTGTGGCTACGGGCCAATCGCATGACTTGCGGACCTGCCATGACCAACGTCTCTTTATTGGCCAGCGCGATCGTCTTGCCGGCTTCGAGGGCGGCCCACGCGCCAGTCAGGCCAACGCTCCCCACCATGGCGGCCACCACGATATCGATGTCGTGTTCGGCAACCAGCTTCGCAATCCCCGCCGCACCCATGAGCAGCTTGGTGTTCGCGGGCTTGGCGGACCAATCGAAGCGATCGGCCTGCTGTGGATCGGTAGCCACGATCCAATCCGGTCGAAAACACTGGGCTTGTTCGCAGAGACGTGTGAGTCGCGAATTGGCCGTCAAACCCGCCACGCGCAGTCGCCCTCCCGCAGCCGCCACCACATCCAGCGTGCTGCGACCAATACTGCCGGTTGAACCGAGAATCGCGATGTTTCGGACTCGGTCACTCATGCGAATCGCTGGCCATCCTCAACCCTCTTGTGTCGTCCCGTGCGGAACGGCTAAGGTATTGTGCTGTTGGGACTTCGGTTTCGACAGGGCATTCTATTTCGGCGTCGTTCGATCGGCAAGGCGGATCGTGAACAATGGTCGGTGTATAATTGCTAACTTACGACACGCTTAGGTGGGAGAAAACGCACGATGAGCCAAGAAAACAGCCCCGGCCGACGACAAAACGATCGCCAAGGCTCCGCAGGTGGACAGAGCTTTCTGTGGTATATGGCGATCGCGGTGCTGGGGATCACGCTCGTGGCCCTGTATGTGGCGAATCTGAATACTCCGCAGATTGATCACTCGGATCTCGTAGAGCTCATCAAGAACAGCCAGCACACCAAGAAGTATGGTCCGTTGGAAGAGGGCATGACGGGCGATGTGATCGTGCAGGTCTCGACCAGCAACAACGGAACCAAACGCTTCCGCTACAGCAACCTGCGCGATGTGAAGATCGGTGACCGAACGATTACCGGGACGGTCGATGTCGAGCAAGTGTCGCCGCCCCCGACGGACCCCAAGCCGATTACCAAAGCCTTTCGCACAAACATCCTGCCCACCGACGAAACGGTCGTCGAGTTGCAGAAGCTGTTGGCGGTGAGCAATATCAATCACAGTTTTGACGGCGAGCCCAGCGTCTGGAAAACTCACGGCTTGCTGCTGGTGCTGACTGGAATGGTGATTGTCTTTTTCGTCGTGATGATGCGCCGACTCGGCGGGGCTGGTTCCCCGATGTCGTTCGGACGCAGTCGCGGCAAGCTTTACGCTCAAGAGGATCTGGGCCTGACGTTTGATGACGTGGCTGGGATTGATGAAGCGATCGACGAAGTCAAGGAAGTGGTCGACTTCCTGCGTTCAGCGGAGAAGTATCAAAAGGTCGGGGGACGCATTCCCAAAGGCGTGCTGCTGGTGGGACCACCCGGAACCGGCAAGACGCTGCTGGCCAAGGCCGTGGCGGGCGAGGCGGGTGTCCCGTTCTTCAGCCTCTCTGGCAGCGACTTTGTCGAGATGTTCGTCGGCGTCGGGGCGGCTCGGGTGCGCGATATGTTCCAGCAAGCCGAAGCCAAAGCCCCCTGCATTATCTTCATCGACGAGCTCGATGCGCTCGGCAAGAGCCGCGGATCGGGCATCGTGGGCGGCCATGACGAGCGCGAGCAGACGTTGAATGCCTTGCTGGTCGAGATGGACGGCTTCGCTTCGAACAGCGGTGTGATTGTGATGGCGGCCACGAATCGCCCCGAGACGCTCGACCCCGCGCTGTTGAGGCCCGGGCGATTCGATCGGCACGTCCTAGTGGATCGGCCCGATATCCGCGGACGCGAAGCGATCCTCAAGGTCCATGTCAAAGCCGTGAAGCTAGATGCGAGTGTCGATCTTGCCGATGTGGCGGGGATCACGCCGGGCTTTGTCGGTGCTGATCTAGCGAATCTGGTGAACGAAGCCGCGCTGTTGAGCGCTCGTCACGAGAAGTCCACTGTGGGCATGAAGGAATTCAACGAAGGTGTCGAGCGGGTTACGGCTGGGTTGGAAAAGAAGCAACGCATCATGAACGCCGACGAGAAACAACGTGTGGCGTATCACGAATCGGGCCACGCGCTGGTGGCCTACTCCCTCCCCAACACCGATCCTGTCCACAAGGTCTCGATCATCCCACGTGGCTTGGCCGCTTTGGGCTACACGATGCAACGCCCCGATGGCGATCGCTTCCTGATGACGCAATCGGAATTGGAGAGTCGCATTCAAGTTCTGTTAGCGGGCACGATGGCGGAGGAGATGATCTACGCCGATATCTCAACTGGTGCGCAGAACGACTTGGAACGTGCCACCGGAATCGCACGCAGCATGGTGATGGAATACGGCATGAGCCGGCTAGGACGCGTGAACTATCGCGAGTCGAATCGCTCGCCCTTCCTCGCCGCGGCGGGAGGCGACGAGGTCGTGCGCTCGCATAGTGAGCGGACGGCACGGGAGATCGATGAGGAAACGAAACGAATCATCGATGAATCCCTGGAGAAAGTTCGGCACATCCTCGAGATCCGCCGTAACGCGCTGGTGGCGTTGACCAAGCTGTTGATCGAAGTCGAATCGGTGGATGCCGACGAGTTGAAACGCATCATTGATGAAAGCTCGCCCGGTCCGTTTGTGGCTCCCGGCACCATCCCGCAATCACGTCTCAAAGGCGCGGAGGCCACCGAGTGGCAAGAGGGCGGCGCAGCCGAACAAAGCGGCTAAGCGCGGTCTAGTGCTCTGTCAATTCTGAATTCAAGGGTTGGAGTCCCGGCTTTAGCCGGTGAAAAGCAAACGCGCTGGCGACGGTCGTCGACTTGGCAAAATCTGCCGGTTGTACGGATTTTATCGATTATCCGGATTGTATGGCCGATCAATTCCCTCAAGGACGCTCCTCGTCCACGGAAAGGTCTGAAGCAGGCTCCGCTTCGGATCGGTCTGCGAACGTTATTTCAGGGGGAATGAGAATTGCGTTGCTTCATCGCCATTGCTTGCATCTGGCTACTAGGAAGCTCGGTTGTTGCGGCCGACGAGTCACCTTCAGCAAGGCTCAGTTCCGCCGCGAACTTCGCCAATGATCCGGCTCGCACGCTGGTGGGCTTCGGCAAAGAGGGCAAAGGCAGTGGGCGTCAGTCGGATTGTGGAGTCGGTGCTTGTGACTGTGGTCCCCAGTCGTGCTTCTGGGTGCGTGGGGAATACCTGCTGTGGTGGACGGATGGGATGTCCACGCCCCCCTTGGTCACGACGAGCCCCGACGGGACGTTGCAGCCCGCAGCTGGCGTTCTAGGGCAGAACACGACGACCCTGGTCGGCGGCGACTTACTTACGGGGATACGCTCCGGCGGCAGAATCCGCTTCGGTAAGTGGCTTGGTGCCGGTCAATGCTGGGGCGTCGAGGGTGAGTACTTTGGTCTGGGCGCGATCACCGACCACTTCTCTGGAGCCTCGACCGGCAGCCCCATTCTCGCCCGACCGTTCTTCAATGCGTTAACGAACCAAGAGGATTCCGAGCTGATTGCGTTCCCCGGCGTGGTCTCCGGATCGGGCACCGTGGATGCGCGCGGCACGCTGCAATCGGCCGGTGTCAGGCTACTGCGGAATCTCTGCGGCGCGGATAGTCTGTCGGCCGCGTGCGATCCCGATCGCGCCGACGCGCGACTCGACTTGCTGTTGGGTTATCGCTTCCTGCGCCTCGACGAGAGCCTGCACATGCGAGAACAACTCACCTCGCAGATCACCGCCGATCCGGGAACGTTTGACATCCGAGACAGTTTCGTCACACGTAACGAGTTTCATGGCGGCGAAATCGGCTTGGCTCGCACGGAGAACTTCCGTCGCTGGTCCGTCGATCTGCTCTTCAAACTGGGATTCGGCAACGTGCGCGAGTCCGTTCAGATTAACGGCAGCACCATCAGCAATGACGGCACGGGCCCGCAGGAATTTTCGGGCGGTCTGCTCGCCCAACGTACGAATATCGGCAACTACTCGCGCGATCGATTCGCCCTGATTCCCGAAGTCGGAGCGACCCTGGGATTTCAATTGACCCAGCGTCTGCAGGCGAACGTCGGCTACACCCTGATCTACTGGGATCGCGTCGTTCGTCCGGGAGATCAAATCGATCGGACGGTCAACCCGAATCTGTTCCCGCCCGAGGCGGTGCCCTTCACGGGTCCATTGCGTCCCGAATTCGACTTCCAGGAGACCAGTTTCTGGGCTCAGGGCCTAAGCTTCGGCTTGACCTATGTCTGGTAAGGGGCTGGTCATCTAATCCGCAGGTCGACTCAGACTGGGCAGTTTGTGTCGAGCCGCCAAGCTAGGCGGCCTCTAGCGACGATAGGAATTAGTCCGAGCACTTCGCCGGTAGCGGGTCGATATCCCACCTAGATACTCCGCCTATCGTCTAGGCTTCCGTGGATTGGCGTTCGTGCCAAACCTCTGGGTGACTTGGTTTACCGACACTTTAGGGCTCCCGTGATGAAGCTGCTTTCCCGCCTGCGCCACGCGTTCCAAGCCAAGTCCACGCGCCGTCCGACGCTTCGGCAACTGCGGCGGCGGAGGTCGTTCTTGGAAGTGTTGGAAACTCGTCGTGTCCTGGCGACCGACTTGGGAGCCATCGCCGGTACGATCTTCAGCGATCAGACCAACAATGGATTGACCATGGACGACACGTTCGTGGCGGGAGCCGTGATCAATCTTTATCGAGACGGCGGCAATGGAATTTTCGAGAGCGCGGGAGGCGTCGGCGGCGACGATACGTTCGTCGGGACCGACACGACGGACGCGATGGGCGCTTATCGATTCGATGGTTTGACGGCTGGGAACTACTTTGTCGAGGAGATCGTCCCGGTCGGCTTGATGGTCATGCCGGGTGCCAATGTTCAGAGTGTCACCATTAGTGTGTTGGCGGCGCAGGGGACACCTGGATTGTCCGTCGATGACTTCAGCGCGACCGATCAAACCATCACCGCGAACGCGGGTACACCGACGGCGATGAGCTCGGTCGCCGCGGGTGAAGTGGTCGGAGGAGAGCGAGATCTTTTTGTGGAATATGTTTCGGGGCCCTTCGACGTGTCGCTCTTAGCTAGCAGCGTGACTTCGTCGCTGATCATTGCCTCGGACATCAACACGTTGGGAAACTTCGCGGTCTCGTGGGATGGTCTCGATGGAGATGCGACCACACTGGATCACACGGGATTGGGCGGCGTGGATTTGACCAACCTGGGCATCGCCGATCGCTTGCAGATGATGGTGGGAGCCGATCAGAACGGTGCGATGTTGACGATCAATATCTACACCGATGCCGCGAACTTTTCGACGTTCGTCACGACCATTCCGAATACTGGCACCGGTGCGGCGACGGCGGAATTGCTGATTCCCTTTACGAGCTTCGTGGATACGGGAACCGGTGCGGACTTCGCCAACGTGGGGGCCATCGAGTTGCTCGTCACCGGGGTGGCGGCTTTGGATGGCGAACTGGCGTTGATCGGCTCGATTGGGCCCAGCGTGCATGTAATCAATATCGCCAACTTCGAGCCGCTGACGTTGGGTAACTTGGTCTGGAACGACTTGAACAACAACGGCCTCTTCGATGCGGGAACCGAGACGGGCATCGATGGCGTCGAACTCAATCTGTTTGAGGACACGGACGCCAGTGGTGACTTCACACCCGGTGTGGATACTCTGCTCGCGACCACGACCACGGCGGGTGGCGGGCTCTATACGTTCACGAATCTCTTTCCCGGCGACTACATTGTCCAGATCGATCCCGCGAACTTTGATATCGGCGGAGTCCTGGAAGGGTTTCTCAGTAGCACGGGTAACGATCCCGCGCCCGATCCCAACAACAATGTCAACAATGACGATAACGGTACGTTTCTGACCGATCACGGCATCGTATCCGCGGCGATCACCTTGGCCGCGAACTCCGAACCGACGGACGATGGCGACGCCGATCCGAATACGAACTTGACGTTGGATTTTGGTGTGTTTAACTCGGCCGATCTCCAGATCACCAAGACCGACGGCGTGACCACGGCCATTCCGGGTCAGACGACACTGACGTATACGATTGTGGTGACCAATGCGGGTCCAAGTGATGTCGTGGGAGCGTCAGTGACCGACACGATTCCCGCGAGCTTGACGAACGTGAGTTTCACCAGCACGACGACGGGGACCGTGACCGGCAACACCGCCGCCGGTGTGGGAGATATCAATGACACCGTCAACATGACGGCGGGTAGCACCATCACGTACACCGTCACGGGAGATGTCGTGAGCTCGGCCACAGGGACGGTCTCGAACACCGCCACGGTCGATTCTCCGCTGCCCGATCCTACTCCCGAAAACAACACAGCCACCGATATCAACACCCTGATTCCCACGGCCGACTTGCAGATTACCAAGACCGACGGCGTGACCACGGCGATTCCTGGCCAGACAACGCTGACATATACGATCGTTGTGACGAATGCCGGGCCGAGCGATGTGACCGGAGCGACCGTCGCGGATGCATTTCCAGCGGGCTTGGGGAACGTGAATTACACGAGCATCACGACAGGGACCGTGACCGGCAACACGGCCGCTGGCACCGGCAACATCAACGATACCGTCAACATGACAACTGGCAGTACGATCACCTACACGGTGACGGGTGATGTGTTGGCGTCGGCGACCGGCACCCTATCGAACACCGCCACCGTGACCGCACCAGCCGGAGTCACCGATCCGACTCCGGCCAACAACACGGCCACTGATGTCGACACCTTGATTCCCACCGCCGATCTGCAAATCACCAAGACCGATGGCGTGACCACGGCGATTCCCGGCCAGACAACGCTGACGTATACAATCGTTGTGACGAATGTTGGTCCGAGTCATGTGACGGGTGCGACCGTCGCGGATGCGTTTCCAGCGGGCTTGGGCAATGTGAGTTACACCAGCACCACCTCGGGAACTGTAGCGGGCAACACGGCGGCTGGCGCAGGCAACATCAACGATACGGTCAACATGAACGCGGGCAGCACCATCACCTATACCGTGACGGCCGACGTCCTCGCTTCGGCGACCGGCAGTATCACCAACACCGCCACCGTCACCGCGCCGGCCGGAGTCACCGATCCGACACCTGCCAACAACACGGCCACCGATGTCGACACGCTGGTCCCCACCGCCGATTTGCAGATCACCAAGACCGATGGCGTGACCACGGCGATTCCCGGCCAGACGACGCTGACGTATACGATCGTTGTGACGAATGTTGGTCCCAGCCATGTGACGGGCGCGACCGTGGCGGATGTGTTCCCAGCGGGCTTAGGCAATGTGAGTTATACAAGCACCACAACGGGAACTGTCAGTGGCAACACGGCGGCAGGTACAGGCAACATCAAC
>JBGTHH010000839.1:0-5109 GCA_041746275.1 Pirellulaceae bacterium
CTCGTCTGTACCACCACCGCCGACACCGGCGGCAAGCGTTCACCGCTGACCATCGCCGTCAGCCAGCCGGGCCAGGACGTGTTCAGCAAAGTCTTCCTCATCCGCACCTCGGTGTTCGACGGCACGCCGGGCGTATCCCACCCGAAAGCCGACTTCAGCTACCCATACGCCGTCGAGCACAAAGGGAAGCTGTACATTGGTTACACTCACAAGAGCCATGCCGCGAATGAGCTGGCCGTTATTCCCGTGAACAGCTTGGAGATCAAACCTTGAAACACACTCTTTCCCACTCATCCAGCTTGCGAAGGTGATCGACGGTCAACGAACGCTCGCCTCGAAGAATCTTCGATCCCATGCTCGCGTGGACGTCCAACAACCGCGCTAAGTCCGAGGCATTCATCGCGTTTTCTGCCAACAGATGCTTGAGCGACTCCAACCCACTGATGACATCCCATCAAAACCACGCGATAATGGAGGCGACATGTGCGGAAAGTGCGGTCTTCCACCACCTTTTATGCAACTATGGCGTCAATTCCTTTGAGTTTCAGCCTGGCGATGTGTGGGCTGATTTCAAACATTGACGCAAACACACAACTCCAATACGCTAGACTTAGGCCATGGCAATTGAGTAGCCAGATCCGATCTCAGCGAAGGAACGCCGTGAGCGGTTAGGTCGCGTGACGCGAATCGCTCGTGGATTTAGCTTTGTAGGCCGAGTTGAGTACCGACACGTGTTTAGCAACACAGGCGGCGCACAGTTCGGTCTTGGTTCCAACACATCGCGAGACTTGTTGACTGTTTACGCGGAGGTGTTCGAGCGAGATGCAGATCCAGAAGACTTTTCGTTGGACGCGATTATCGCGCATGAGCGAGGTCATCAAGTCGTTTGTCGCAATGAAACGCTACAGTCGATGCTTACGGACCGGATGACTTTGACGATTGAGGAGATTCTGGCTTCCTTGGTTGGGTCACTGATTGTTGAGAGCGAATCAGATCGAGAAGCGTTGATGTTGAAGGCGTTTGATGACGCCACTCGGTGCGGCGTCGAGTTGCCGGACGCGATTGACTTGGTCGCAGAGCTACGAAGTTTCCTGGAGAAAACACTATGATTGGGAAGAAAAAGCTCTCCGAAATCCAGGCTGACGTTGCTGCAGAGTTTGCCAAGCAAGGAATCGATCCCAAGGAATGGTTCGCGAGCCGGCTTGAGAAGCTGCAAGCCCAGAAACAACCGAACCGGCGCGAAGTAGAAGCACTCAAACTGCTACGGAATGCAATTGCGTCCGCCAGTGAGCGAGAATTGGACCTGTCCCGTTAACTACGTTGCGCCGACACCGGCGGCAAGCGTTCACCGCTGACCATCGCCGTCAGCCAGCCGGGCCAGGACGTGTTCAGCAAAGTCTTCCTTATCCGCACCTCGGTGTTCGACGGCACGCCGGGCGTATCCGACCCGAAAGCCGACTTCAGCTACCCATACGCCGTCGAGCACGATGGGAAGCTGTACATCGGTTACACTCACAAGAGCCATGCCGCGAATGAGCTGGCCGTTATTCCCGTGAACAGCTTGGAGATCAAACCTTGAGTAGGTCATGCTTCGCATGATGGAATGGAATGTGACGTCGGGTCCAGGTCTGTTATGCATTTCGCAGCTTGCCAAGGTTCCAGTCGTCCTCCGTCACGCCGAGCGTGACCTACTTCATTGCGAGCAGGCTCCGTTTAGGAAAACGGGTTGATGAGGCGGATGCTGTCGTAAGTTACTGGCGCGCCCATGTCCTCCGTGTACAGAATATCGACACCGGCTTCGAGACAAGCTCCCAGCAACATGCTGTCCCAATGAGAAAGGCTGTAGCGTCCAGTCAGGTCCATCGCCCGATCCACGGCACCTAGTGCCGGAATTGCGATTGGGAAAAGCTTTCGAAAGGTTGCCACATATCGAAGCAGTGTATCGCGAGTGATTTGCTTCTGATCCTGCCAGTATCGGAGCTGGCGGATCAACTCGCCGAGCACTTGCCAGGGAAGAATTGTGGGCACCGTATCGGCGGCAAGCTGCCGAAGAAGCTGACGTGCTTTCGCTTGTTTAAAGAGATCGCTCCGATCCAACCGGTAGATCAGCACGTTCGTGTCAATGGCGTTCATGGAGTTGGTCCCGTGTTAGCCGTTTCCCTTGAGAGTCAATGGGGAATTCGTCGCACAGTAGATCCAACTCATCGTTAGCAAGCGTGGGCTGGCGATCCACTTCCTGGCAGAGTTCAACTGTTAGTCGGACCTTTGTTCCAGACGAAAGTCCCATGTCCTGATCGGGCTTAAGGACGCCATCTTGCACCGTCGCGGTAATGACCTGGCTCATGGGAAACTCCTGCTTTCGTCGATTCTTGTAGCTTCGTGTCCAGAAGATCCGGGCGTTCCGGTTGCTCCTCGGCAGCGACATCTCCTCCGGGCGGGCATGTTTATTATACGTCACGGCGGTGTCGTGCCGAGCTGGCCTAAGCTCTTCGCCGCGACGTGCCGCGGCTCACGAGCCGTGGCGAACTTGCGATCGCGCGCTCATACTCAGGCCTTTTTCTTCCGTTGGCTCCCCGTTAGTCACCGCCTGAACCGCCCGGTGTGGAGCCGCATGCCGAGCTGGTGTGAGGGCCGGGAGTCGAACACTCCCGGCTGCTCGATTATACGGGTCTTGGAGCAGTGACAATTACAATGCGTCCGTTGCCGTCAGGGAGGTTGTATTCCTCAATTTCGCAATCGAGGTTGGTCGGGGCATACAGAAACAAGATGCCTTGCTGAATGTCGGTCATCCCCATGTATCGTTGCAGGGCGGCAATACCGTCATTCCTGACTCTGGGACTGGTATGACGCTTTAGTTCCACAATGAGCTTCTCGGGGCCGGATTCCAAAAACAAATCTACGCGCTCGTGCGTGTCGCCCCGAGGTCTATAATCGGCCAGACTTATTACGGACGGCAAAACCGATGAAAGAAACCCACACAGAGCCCCGGTCAGTTGATTCTCAGTTTCAATTGGCGTAGTCAGGTTGTGCCGCCTCGCGAATGCCACGAACGCCTTTGCAGCAACATCAATTAGTGGCGTTCCACCGGTCTGAATCTCACCTGGAAGATCGCTCTTGTTCTGCTCAGTTTGGGTGACTAACTCAATGAACGCCAGCTTTGATGCCACCTGATCGATAAGCACGCAAGCGAAGCCCGCGACTGACAGAATAGCTAGAAAGGCTTCGCTCTCAATGTGGCGACAACGTCCATTCTTCTGTTCCCGCATAAACTGTAATTATCCCAACCGGACTATCATGACGTTCCGGTCGGGCCATCACGGGTCGGGTCGCGGTGAATATCGCCGGTAAGGTTTCTGCTGTCAAGCACTTCGTACGTTTTCGTGTAGGCGGCTTGGTCTTGCTTGTCCCGACCGAACTGTTCGCGCTTAGCATGTCGGCATGGACGAACAAAGGGCTAGAGGTTTTCGGCCGGACCTTGGACGACTTTCCCGTTTCGGTTGAGGATGTGAGTGTAGCTCATCGTCGTGCCGACATCCCAGGAGGAGCAAGTTGGTTGCATCAATTCGGCGGACTCGAACTGTTTTGGATGCGTCGTTCGATTGCGCGAGCCACGCCGTCCATCGTGTACTCGGCGGCTTCCACCGTTGGCTCATACCCACACTCGCGCAGTGTTCCCGAAGTGATGGGGCTGATGCTGGCGAGTTGCGCTTTCGCGGGAGACCAGGGGACGCGCGCGGGATACCAGAGGACGCGCGCGGGATACCAGAGGACGGGTCCATATTTGTGACAAAGATGCGGGGTTTGGTAAGGCCGACAGAAACGAAGCCCAGTCGTTCGCTCTATCACGCTTTCCTTGGATTTTATGTTCCTGTCCGCTACTCCCTTCGGTTCTTCTGGACGTGATGGATAACCATCTTTAATTCGCCGTAACTGTACTTCTCCCCAAAGTGGGATTTCGCCTCCGCCGCGCCAGACTCCGGGTGGGCCAAGAGGAATTGCTGAATGTCGACAACCGTCTCCTGATCCAGAACGGCCGTGACGTCCAAGTCACCGAGCTCGATGAAATGAGATAGATGCCCTTCGATCGTGCTTCGCGCAAGACCACGCTTCGCGGCAATCTCGTCGACACTCATGCCGGCTCGAAACAATTCGAAACTGTGGCGTTTGGTCTCCGAGGTGGGAGCGTGCGGACGTGCCGACGTGACCGTTGAGTTCTCGGCAAGTTGTTGCTCCGCGCAGTACTTCCGAATCAACTCGCTGATCTCCTTGCCATACCGCCGCAATCGCGCCTTACCGATTCCGCTGATTTGAAGCAGGTGGGTGGCATCCGTCGGCAGGTAAGTCACCAATTCCCGCAACGAAGCATTCGGAAGAATATCCCTCGGCGGCGTGCCATTTCGCTGAGCCGTTTCCTCGCGCCACTCGAGCAGATGACGATACAGCGTCGGGTGCGGTACTCCTTTCGGTACGACGAGCGGACTGCGCGAGGACGCGGGGACAGCCTTCGTGAAATCAAGCTCGGCGTTGACGGTCGCACGATTGTAGGTTTCGGTGGAGAAGCCGCCGCCGCAGGCAGTGAAGCAGGCGCGTTTCACAAACAACGCGAGCTGAAGCGCCCGCAGTTGAGAAGCGAGTGCCGCGGCGACCGTCTGATTATCGGCAACCGCGGACAGCTCGCTCGCGTCCTGCAAGAGCCCAGCGATTTTCTCCGTAAAGTACGTGCTCGCCTTTTGAACACGGACTTGCAATGCCTCATTGGCTTCGGGCATGGCCTCCTGACCGAGGTACTCGGCAAGCTGCGGGGCAAACTTCCCGGCAATGTCGAACAACTGTGTCCTGGCCTGCTGGGTAAACGATCGCACTTGCTCCACACTTTGAGGTAGCAACGAATTGGCATGCTGTGCGTACGTGGACTGCAACTCCTGTAGTCTGTTCTCAATCGAGTCGAAACAAAACAGCTCTTGCAAAAGTGACGCCTGGAATTCCCGTTTGGCTTGCTGCAATTGGGACTCACTTGGAGCCAGCCGTTCGGCATCCTGGCTGAAAGTTTGCACCACGGGATCGGTTTTCACACTTGAGTCGCCGATTCGAGACCGCAACACGATCCCT
>JBGTHH010000840.1:0-8690 GCA_041746275.1 Pirellulaceae bacterium
CCAAAATCCGCATGCTGGTGGTCTTGCCCGCACCGTTGGGACCAATGTAGCCAAAGACTTGCCCGCGTTGGACCTCGAACGATATGTCCCGCACCGCGCGCGTCGCTCCAAAAAAGCGATGCAGCCGACGCAGTTCAATCATGGGGCGATCTTGTACCATCGCTTACCAGTTCCCCACGACGATGTGAAAACCGCCTTCCTCGCGAACCACCGCGAGACCACGCGAGCCATTCGGTGGCGAGTTAACCACCGCCACATAACTGCGACGCGGCAGGGTATCGGCCTTCAAGCCGCCGAGCCGATGCATTTCGCGTTCCAGGATGCTGGTCGTCGTCGACGGCTCGGGCAGCCCCGAATCCCCGTAGTACCACCAATTGGTCGAGACCCCGAAGATCGCCGATGCGTTTTCGATTTGATGCGGATCAAAGCCAATGGGATACCGCGGACGCTGATCGGCGAACATCTTGTTCCAATCGACCAGGAACTCGCGCGGAGTGACCTCGGACAACGCCACGCTTTGTTCGCGCGGCAGATTCTGGCCGGTAAACCATCGGGAGTTCGCATCGCACAACAGGAGTTTTTGGACGTCGACACCAAGCTGGTTCGATACGCACAGTTCGCCCTCGGCGTTGTCGGGCTCGTGGACTTCGACCCGCAGAGACGTGGGACGCGATTCAACGACCATCATTTGCGACGTCGTTCGGGAATTGAGAAAGCCACGTCTCAATCGCTGGTCAGCGCCCCATTCGATTCGTCGCCCAAAGTCGCGTGGCTGTCCGTAGGCTCCCGTGGGGAAATGGTCGATCATCAAGATCGCCGCGTCGCGGGGAAACGACAGACCGGTCGACGGAGCCAGCCCCGCGTAGTACGACTGACGCGACCAAGTCACGGTCTGTCCGTTCGTTTGATTCAGTCGCGTCAGACTCCGGCCACGCCAGCGGACTCCCAAGCCATCGCTGAAAACGGCATAGAGCAACAACGCGAGCGTGACAATCGCCGCCCCCAGCGGGACCGTGACCAACAGCAGATACAGCCGTTGCTTCCGTTGCAACAAGAAGTAATTGACGGGTCCGATCACGATGACGAACAGGGAAATCAGGACCAGAAAGGAGTTAACTGGTGCGGCTCCCACGCCCGGAATCATCAGGTCCCAAAACTGTGGGTTCTCGCGTTGCAGCGACAAGCCATGCCGCTGGTACCACATATAATCCTCTTTGTTCAATGAGTTCAGCAGCCAAATCCAATCCTCGCGTTGGCCGGGAAACGGATTAGTTGCCGCCAGGGCCACAACTCGTCCGCACTCGACACCACGGATCAGGAAAGGACGCGGCTGGTCGGGAACGCGAGCCTTGGGAGTCGTGCCCGCCGCCAAAAGATTTTCGCCCGTGGCGGGATCATGCCACTGCTGGTTCCAACGAGCATCGCGGAAGGCAACGACTTCGGTTCCATAGCCTTGGCTGGATGGCGCTCGCCAACCGCGCGACTCCGCGTCGACCGCCGAGCCCAAGTCGGGCAGTTGCAGCAACGCTTCGAGTTCCGCAAGCTGCTCAAACTCCGTACCGAGTCCGTACACACACATCGTCGACCCAGCCGCCAACCATGAACGCAGTGCCGACCAACGCTCGGACTGCCGCGCGACCAATCGCAAATCCTCCAGCGAAATGAACACCATGTCGACCGACGTGTAGTTGATCCAGTTCGAGGGCAAAGCCATGGGCGAGACCAATTCGAATCGACTGAGGAGACTCACCATCTTGAGAATGCCGTTGTCGTCCGTCGCGGTCGCCGTATTCAATTCCTCGGGAGTTAACGCGCCGTTGCTCAGCATGTACGGGAACAGCATGGCGAGCGCGCGAATATCCGGCAATTTTTCTGGTTGTGTGGCCTTTGTGCCGGTTGCGACGAATCGCTGTGTGCCGCCGCCGATAGGAGCATCGGAGTCGATGAACAAGATGGCTGGCGATGCTTCACTCCATTCCCTGTATCCCCGACTCGAGGGCACCATGTATTCCGACAAGTCGTCACAGCGCCGACCATCCTCGAATACCGTGACGTCGAGTGTGTTCCAAACGTGGGATTGGGGTATCTGGAGTTGATATTCCGCCTGAACCTGGCCTTGCTTCAACGAGACAGCCGTACTGACACTTGTGGGGCCGTTCCCTCCGTGCCAATCCGTAGGTTGAAGCGTGACCTGCAGATGCCGATCCGCCGGAGCCGGTGTCTTGCCAATCGTGGAAATGCGCAGCGTAACGGGTCGATAGCCATTGCCATCCAGCCAATTCGACTCGATCTCCAGGTTGAGTCCCGTTGTGATCTTCGCTCCACCCGACGGCAAGCTAACTCGCCAATGGGAACCTGCTTCCACGATCCCCGGTGGCAGGCAACCCCAGCAAACCAGGCAGCACAGGCGAAGCCACCAAGTCGCTCGTGCTCGTCCCGCCACGATGTTCAGTAGCATCACTGAGGATCCTCCGGCGGAGAGATCCATTGTGGAGGCGGCGCATCGGTTGCGAACGGAGAACGGGTCACCTGCCGCCCGAATGACTGCCGCATGATCTGCGATAGCGACCAAGCGACCGCAAAAAGTACGACCTGCACCAAGAACACCAGCACGAGACTGGCGGCGGCGAGTGTGATGGCCAAAGCCCAGACCTGCCCTTGCTTGGCCATCATCAAGACGTAGCAAAAACACGCACTGAACGTCGTGATCAGCAACAGACTGCGGAGGGAGAAGCGAGGGATTAACATTTCGTGATTCTCCCAGAGCCCGGTCGCATTGCAAGTAGGATCGCGTCACGACCCAAGCCACACACCGACGGTCTGGTTCCACGGGTTGGCGGAGGTACGTCAGGCTTTCCAGCCTGACAGTCAGCCTGGCTCGCATTGCTGGCCCGCATTGCAAGTAGGATCGCGTCACGACCCAAGCCACACAACGGCGGTCTGGTTTCACGGGTTGGCGGAGGTACGTCAGGCTTTCCAGCCCGACAGTCAGCCTGGGTCGCATTGCTGGCTCGCAATGCAAGTAGGATCGCGTCACGACCCAAGCCACGCACCGACGGTCTGGTTTCACGGGTTGGCGGAGGGCGGTATCCTACGCCGACTGTTCTTGCAGCTCGCTGCCCAACGCGGTAGCGAGGAACTGCCCAGTCAGCGAATCGGCGCAGTGGGCAACCTTTTCCGGAGTGCCTTGAACCATCACCTGTCCACCCGCTTCGGCCGCGTCGGGACCCATGTCGATGATGTAGTCGGCGGCCTTCATCATCTGCAAGTTATGCTCGACCACGATTAACGAGTGTCCCACGCTGAGCAGCGCATCGAAACAATCCAACAGTTGCACGATATCGGCGTAATGGAGTCCCGTGGTGGGTTCGTCCATGATGAATAACGTGCGATTCCGTTTGGCCGCCGAGATGTAGGACGCGAGCTTGAGCCGTTGCGATTCGCCCGCCGACAAGGTATTGGCGGGTTGGCCTAGTCGCAGGTAGTCCAACCCGACATCGATCAAGCGTTTCAATTTCTTCTGCACCTTGGACTGTCCCCGAAAGAACGTGAACGCTTCGCGGATCGTCATGTCGAGCACATCGGCGATATTGCGTCCGCGATAGGTCACCTCCAAGATCTCGTGGCGATACCGCGAGCCGCCGCATTGATCGCATTTCATGAAGACGTCGGCCAGAAATTGCATGTCAATCTCGACATGCCCGTCGCCATTGCACGCCTGGCAGCGACCGCCATCGACGTTGAAGCTGAAGTGGCTGGCCGAGTAGTTGTGTGTCCGAGCCTCGATCGTCTCGGCGAAAACGGCGCGGATCTCATCGAAGGCTTTGACGTAAGTCACGGGATTCGAACGGGGCGAGCGGCCGATCGGGCTTTGATCGATCAGGATCACATCGTCGATCTGACCATCGCCATAGACATCATCGTAGGGCAAAGGAGTTGCCACCGACTTCCGTTTGCGCAGACAGAGCGCACCGTACAGAGTCTCCTGGACCAGCGAGCTCTTCCCGGCTCCACTAACTCCAGTCACCAGACAGAGGACGCCCAGCGGGAACTCGACGGTAATGTTTTTCAAGTTGTTGCCGCGCGCTCCCACCAAGCGAACCCAGCCGTGATTGGGTGAACGACGACGCTCGGGAACTGCCATGCCGCGCCGTCCGGACAAGTAAGCACCTGTGAGGCTATCGGGCGAGGCTTCCATTTCGGCGAGCGTTCCTTGAAAGACGATCTTGCCCCCGCGCTCGCCAGCCGCCGGACCAACTTCAATAAGTTGCTCGGCGGCGCGCAGCATGGCTTCCTCATGTTCCACCACAATCACCGTGTTGTTTCGTCGTCGCAACGACCACACGGCTTCGACCAGCCGATCCACATCGCGCGGATGCAGGCCGACGGAAGGCTCGTCGAGCACATACAGCATGTTGACCAAACTCGAACCCAGCGCCGAGGTGAGCGTGACGCGCTGCGCCTCGCCGTGACTCATCGTGCGTAATGTCCGATCGAGCTCCAAATAGCCCAGCCCCACAGCGACCAAGAAGCTGAGCCGAGCGGTCACTTGATCGAGCATCGTGCGACCGACATTCCGGTCCCATTCGTCCAACTCGATATCACGGAAGAACGCGAGCGCGTCTTCGATCTTGAATGACAACAGATCGGCGATGCTGTGATCGCGGATTTTGGTTGCCAAGGCCTCGGGCCGCAACCGCTTCCCGGCGCATACCGTGCAGGGATGATAGGACCGCCAACGACTGAGGAACACGCGCAAGTGCATCTTGTACTTGCGTTTTTCCAACCAGGCGAAAAAGCCGTTCAGCCCGCCAAAGTCGCGTTCCGGCACGCCGTTGCGAATCAAGGCCAAGTCTGCTTCGCTCAACTCGCGATACGGGACGTCGGTCGGCAAGTGATAGTCCGGTGCCAGTGCCAGCAACTCACTCAATTCGTGAGAGTAGGCGGGAGTGTTCCATGGCGCGATCGCTCCGTCGGCCAGCGACTTGTTCGGATCGGGCACGACCAGTTGCATGTCGATTTCCACCGAATTGCCAAAGCCTTCGCAAGCGGGACAGGCTCCCATGACGCTGTTGTAACTGTACAGTCGTGGGTCCGGGGCTGGATAATCCAGTCCGCAGTCGGTGCATGACAACGCCTTGCTGAAGCCCGATTTGCCCCACGCGGCATCGTCAATCGTGACAGTACTGGTGGGTTGGTCCGAGGGAGCCTGCGATAACACCACGCCCCGACCGCCACCCTTCGCAAACGCCGTCTCCAGCGAATCGATCGTCCGAGAATGGGGCGACTCGCCAACCGTCAGGCGATCCACAATCACCAGCAACTCGACGGGCCACGCAACCAGCGACCAAGAACTGTGGCTATCCAGATTTCGCATCCGTCCGTCCACGACCGCGCGCACAAAGCCATCTTCTCGCAAATCGTGAACCATCTCATCGAGATCACCGGCCGATTCGGCGATGCGCGTGAACGCGACCATGAAACGTGTGCCGGGGGCCAGACGAGCCAGTTGTTGAGCCACGCTGTTCGGGGAATCTTGCCGGACTTCCTTCCCGCAACCATGGCAGAAGACCCGCCCGATCCGAGCAAAGAGCAGTCGCAGATGGTTGTCAATCTCGGTGGCCGCAGCAAGCGTCGCGCGGCTCGATCGCGACTGGTCCTTGTGCGTAATGGCGACCGCGGGAGGCAAGCCATCGATCCGCTCGGCATCCGGCTTTTCCAGTCGTTCGAGGAACTGGCGGGTATACGCCGAGAAGCTCTCGATGTAGCGACGCTGGCCTTCCGCATAGAGCGTGTCCAAGGCGAGACTGGTCTTGCCGCTGCCACTCACGCCACAGAAGGCAATCAGCCGATTGCGGGGAATATCCAAGTCCACGTGACGAAGATTGTGGACTTTCACGCCGCGTAGGCGAATGCACGGTTCGGACAAACTCGGCTCCCTTCGGTAACAGGCGAATCCGCCATCTTACCCATCGCCGCCCCGCCCGACCACTCGCACGCTTTGCTGGTGGGCAGCAAATCCCTACCGTCCGCTAGCCGCGTCGGCGTCGCGGCGAGAAACGTCTCATGCCGCGATTCTTCATGGCACAGACGCAAATTTCCTGGCGATTGAAGGCGAGCTGACGCACGCGAACGTGTTTGTAGCCCCACGAGCGAAGCCGATCGAGGTAGGCCGGGATCTGTTCGGCCAACGCCCAGTCGGCGAGTTTCAAGGTCAGCAATAGGCCGCGAATATGGGTTTCGTCGCTGGTTACGATGGCTTCCACGAGATCGAGCGTCTGCGTGGGTGCGATGTTGGCATCGACGAACAACCAACGAACCTTGGCGAACTCACTCCGTTTGAGGTCTTCCGCACGAGCTCGGATATGCGCGAACGACGTGTTATCGAGCAGACTCTGATCCATCTCCGCAGGATCGATGCCCAGCACATACATGCCATTTTCCAACAGGAGTTGGGACGCACCGCCCGGCGAACTCCCAATCTCGGCGCACAGATCGCCTTTCGCCACGGGGAATTGAGACCAACGCAATGCCTCCGCCATTTTCAAGTACGCGCGGCTGATCATCTCGTCCGGCGGCTTAATTAGAGGAACTCCTCCCGGCCAACGCGTGGCCAGCGTGGTAGCTCGATGCCAGCCCACCCACCACTCGTTCGGTTCGACCAGAACGCAGTCGAGCACGTTTTCGCCAGCGCGGGCCGTGCGGTTGGTCGGCAACCGGCGTTGGTCGGGTGCGCTCGGTCGTGAAGCGGCGAGTAGCGAGGCCATCTCGTCTCCCAAGGGAGTCCGACCGGGCTCGAAGTCGTCCACACCGGGGGCCTTCAGATCGCGTTGCCAAGCGTGAATGTGATCGACCGGAAGATCCGCCAAGAGCGACCAAGCTTGACGCGCTAATTCCTTCGCATCATCGCCTTGGACTTTGCCGAGCGAGAACCCATGGGTGCGGGCGAAGACCGAGTGCAAATCGAAATCCGGGGTGAGGTTGAGATCGGAAGGAAACTTCCAGGTGACGAAGCCCGGTCGCGAATACGAGAGCCGCCAAGCTGGCCAAGTTCGCTGGAACTCGGCTTTAAGGGCCTCTTCCGCGCCGGCCTGACAGATAGTGAACACGAATTGCGACGGTACGCTCACAAGGGCCTCTGCAGACATGGAAGAGAACTAGAAGGATAGCCCGATTCTCGCATCGAATGCCCCTAGCCGCCATGGGCCTCGAAACGGGTTGGACTTCCGGCCGAACGAACACGCGACCCTAGTCACCATGGTTCAGACGGTCGCAACAGTTTCTGCGGCAACCAACGAAGCCAGGATCTTTCGCGGGCCGGTGAAGGTTCTGCGGCCATGCATGACCACAAAGTTATCGACCAATGCGACGTCCCCACGTTGCCACGGAATGTCAAACGTTAAGGCCTCGGCCAATTCAGCGGCCAGCAATACCGCGTCGCGATCCAGCGGACTGCCCTCACCGAATGTGATCGCGCGGGAGGGATCGTTGCGCGTGTCCTGCCACCCGCGACTGGCGGCAATGAGTTGATTGAAGAAGGTCTTGCGGCCAGGGGACACTTCGTGGACCGCCGGTAGTCGCGGCGTGGTGGCTCGCAGGCAGCCATTGTCCAGCCACTCCCACGTGTAGCCCAGCTCCCGCATGCGCTGTTCGGTCTCGTCACGTGTGGAGCGGCGAAACGTGCTGCTCCAACTCCGCCCCATCCCCGATGTCGGATCGTCCTCGGCGGGCATCACGTTGGTATAGCGAAGGCCCTTGGCCTCGCAATCGCGGATGAACTCGGGACAGCGTTGCCGAAGTTGCTCAAACAGGACGTCGGATCGACAGAGCGGCGTCGCCCCACCTTGCTCGGCGGGACATTGGCAAAAGAAAAAGAGCTTGCTCGGGAAAATCGGCGTCTGAGCCATCTCATGATGCAGGTAGATGGTGACATTGGCCGGGGCTTCATTAGCGGAAAAGACTCGCTCGGTGAAACACGTACGCACGGCATTCGACAGCGAGTCGCGATACGCGAAATTGGGATAGCCGAAACTGGTGATGACCGCGTCGAAATCCTCGGGAGTCGCCAAGGGAAAACCGCGAAACAGGATCGCGCCATGCAAGGCTAACTGTTCGTCCAAAGTGGCGCGGTGGTTCGCGATCCAGGATGCGAAGCGGGTCAGACTGGGAGTTGGAACTTGGCAGCCAAGCACTAAGGGAAAGGGTTGTCCGGCGACCGATTGCTGGCCAGGAACCTCGATCGGTTGGACCATCTCGGTTAACGTGTGCATTGATGATTCACCTCGTGAAAGGAAGTCGCTCTGGTCGTCCGGAAATTCGGCGGATGATGAGCAACTCGTCAGGCCCTGCTTGCGAGCCTCCGAGGTGCCGACGACAATCACCACCGCCAGCAATCTAGCTCAAGCCCGGTAGGTGCCTCAAGATGACCGAGATGGAAACGTTGCGTCAACGTATCATGCAGCTCGAAGAGCTGTTTTCCCACCAGGAGCATTTGGTGCAGCACTTGAACGAGGCGATTGTCCAGTTACGGGCGGACCTGCGTCGCGTGGAGCTGAAATCCGCCGATCAGGAGCATCGCTTGCAGTGGCTCGCCGACAGCCCTTCGGAGACGCGCGATTCGGCCGACGACAAGCCCCCGCATTATTGAGTCGCCTGTCCCCAAAGGGGTCTGACCCTTTGGAGGCGACTCG
>JBGTHH010000841.1:0-3612 GCA_041746275.1 Pirellulaceae bacterium
GTCGGTGTGCTGACACTTGCAAAGGCACTTGTCCGAGAAGCAAAGTCCTCCGAAGAAAAGGCGTTCCTACTTTCAGAGTTGGCGTTAGAACTCGCTCGCGTGAAACCAGAATCAGCTCCTGGCTGTGTGCCTCCAGCTCGACATGCTGCGGAAATTCGCACCGTCATTGATGAACTGCGAACATTGATTCCTGATCGTGTGCAGGGTGAATCAGATAATCTTCGCCAGTATATCGATTCAGTTTTTGCTGCGGTGTCTTCATGAATACCTCGTACACACTTTGTGCCGACCTCAACCTTCACGTGAAGGGACGCATTGCCGAAGAGGACGCGGATCGTCAGCAACGAACGGCTTGCGAGATCCTGAAGCGGCTTGCTACGCAGCCCGGCTTGATTCTGGCAGATGAAGTTGGCATGGGAAAAACCTTCGTCGCGTTAGCTGTTGCCGTGTCTGTGGCGTTGGAGAATCGAGGCAAACGACCTGTCGTCGTCATGGTTCCATCTTCATTGAAGGAGAAGTGGCCCTCCGATTTTGCTCTGTTCCGCGAGAAGTGTTTGCCCGATCATTTGGCCAAGCGGGTTCAATATGGCCGAGCGGAGCGGGCGGTCGAATTCCTCAGACTGCTGGACGATCCATCAAAGCGAAGGAAGTCTGTGATCTTTTTGACGCACGGTGCCATGAGTCGCGGGCTCAACGATCATTGGGTAATGCTCGCTTTGATTCAACGAAGCCTGCATCGGCGTAAAGGAATCGAAACCTTACGAAACGCGCTTTGTCGAAGCATGGGCGAACTGCTCCAAATGAAGTGGGTTGAGAATCAGGACGGGGAGATTTGGAGCAAGTTGCTGCGCACGCATCCCAGCGAGTGGCTCGCCGTCTTGAAGAAGATCGGCCTCGTCACGGAGAAGAGCGGCGTCGAGGATGACGATCCAATTCCTGAGGCCGTATGGAAAGTCCTTCCAGAGCTGGATGTGTCGGCGGTGTTTGATGCCTTACACCAGATGCCACTTCGCAAGTCAAAGAACTATCACGATTACATGCTCAACGCTCGACGAGTCATCAAAGACGAAGTTCGTTCGCTGTGGGACGAGTGCCTGAGTAAGACTCGTCTGCGGCTCCCTCTGCTAATTCTCGACGAAGCTCACCATCTGAAGAACGCGGACACACGATTGGCATCGTTGTTTCGTTGTGAAGACGCCAAAGGGGATGCGGATGAGATTTCGCGGGGGCCGTTGGCAGGCGTATTTGAGCGGATGCTGTTCCTCACCGCGACGCCGTTTCAGCTCGGTCATGGCGAGTTGTGTTCAGTACTCGACCGATTCGATGGTGTCTGCTGGAAGGGAGCCTCAGCTCCCGTGATGGGCCGTGATGGTTTCGCAAAACAGAAGCTGGCGTTACGCGCGGCCCTCGATTCAGGCCAGGAAGCCGCTGTCACCTTGGACCATGCTTGGGGACGTCTCAGCTTAGGAGACCTCACCGTCGGTGATACAGCCTTTGAGAATGTGGACGAGTGGTGGGAAGCGGCACGACAAGGTAGCGGCCTCACTCCGGCGGCAGACGGTGTCGTTAAGTGCTTTGAGCGGACACGAGAACGCATGGCGCAGGCGGGTCAACAATTACATCCGTGGGTAATCCGTCATCTAAAATCTCGCAACTTGCCCAGCATTCATCGTGCAACACCTCGCCGCCGCAGGTTCATCGGGCGATCCATTCACCTGGGTGTAGATGGGCACACCGAGGAGGGAATCGCCGTGGAGCGCGACGCTTTACTCCCCTTTCTATTGGCAGCCCGTGCAACATCCCACGCACCGGAATCGCGACCAGTGTTTGCGGAGGGGTTGGCATCCAGTTACGAAGCGTTTCTGCATACACGACAAGGTAAAGCGGAAACCAAGACTGATGAAGATGACGATGGGCAACATGATCCTAACGTGAACGATGCAATGCGTTGGTATTTGGACCATCTTGAGTCGCTAATTCCTCGTGATGGTGTCGCGGACCTTGGCCATCCGAAGATTGCCGCGACGGTGCAGCGAGTCGTCGATATTTGGCGTCGCGGCGAGAAGGCGGTTGTTTTTTGCCATTATGTTGCAACGGGACGGACGTTGAGGCAAAGGATCTCGGAAGCGATACAATCCGAGATCGTTGCACTCGGTGCCGAAAAACTCAGATGTTCCTTAGACGAAGTTCCGGCTCAACTTGACTTGGTCGGCAAACGATTCTTCGATGAAGATTCTCCGCTAAGAAGAGCCTGCGACGCGCAGGCATCGACGTTGGTTTCCGAGTTCCCCGATCTTTCGATTTATCAAGATAACCTTGTCGACATCGTCCGTAGAAACATCCGCACTCCCTCTTTCCTGGTGCGATTCTTTCCACTCGACCGCGACAAGCTTGACGATGAAGCGATGCAAGAGGCGTTGGATTCCGTGGATCTTTCTGGATTGACGCTTCGCCAACTTCTTCGTCAGTTCTTTTCGTTTCTCGTTGAACGCTGCGGAAAAGACGATCGTGAGCGTTACATCCAGGCCGTAAAACGGATACAGACCGGGTCGCACTTCGGCGTCGATGTGGCTAGTGAGTACGACGACGACGAATTGCAGGGAGCGCGGCCCGAGTATCTTTTGCCGAACGTACGTTTGGTAAACGGAACGACCCGATCAGAAACGCGGCAAAGGCTGATGCTCACCTTCAACACACCGTTCTATCCCGAGATTCTCGTCGCCAGCCGCGTTATGGCAGAAGGCGTGGACTTGCATCTAAATTGTCGGTACATGATCCATCACGACCTTTGTTGGAATCCCAGCACCCTTGAGCAACGATCAGGTCGGGTAGATCGAATCGGTGCGAAGGCGGAAACGGCTGGGCAGTCCATCCACATCTACATTCCGTTCATCGCGGAAACGCAAGACGAGAAAATGTACCGCGTTGTCATGGACCGCGAACGCTGGTTCAACGTGGTCATGGGAGAAGACTACAAGGTGGATGCCCGCACGACCGAGAAGCTTGCCAACCGCATTCCGTTCCCTCCAACGGCCGCCAACGAGTTGGCATTTCACCTGGGTGTTGTGCAGGACCATTGAAAGGGATAGCGGACCATGTGCCGTTCGTGGTCAGACGGAGGACGCAGATGTGCCACTAGGATCACGAGCAATAGTGACGGACAAGTACGACATAACTCTTCAAGCAGAGTTCCGCGATAGACTTGGGCGACTCGTACGATAGAATCTGTTTCTCTCATCGCTTAATTGCCGTCCCCGACACGAGAGAGGTGATTGCGATGGGAACGTTAGATTGGCTTGGCGGCAAGCGAAATGACGACAAATACGCCGAACTGTCAGTCGCTGGCATGCGTGAGTTAGCTGATCGGCAAGCTCCCGAGATAGTTCATGAACTGAGCCGCATTATCTGGTGCTCGGTGAAAAAAGCATTCACGAAAGCAACAAGAGGAACGCCATGAGCGATAGTATGAGAGCGACGGGGCGCATTTCCGGGACGGGCGACGGAGCAGTGGGCAAGCAGCCGGTCGCCCTGGCTTCAGTCGCTGTCGGATTCGATGTCGCCTCTGTCCGTTGTGCAGTCGAAACCCGACTTGAGGCGCAGATACAAAACGAC
>JBGTHH010000842.1:0-17814 GCA_041746275.1 Pirellulaceae bacterium
CGGCAATCGCGACATCATCACCGGCGAGCACATGCGGGTGATGAAGCATGACGCGATCGTTTGCAACATCGGCCACTTCGACTTGGAGATCGACATGGCTTGGCTAAACGGCCAGTCCGATGTGGTTCGGGAGAACATCAAGCAGAGTTCGGATGCGGGTGGGCCGGTCGATCGTTACACCTTCCCGAATGGCCGCTCGATCTTGATCCTGGCTGAAGGGCGTTTGGTCAACCTCGGCTGTGCTACGGGACATCCGTCGTTTGTGATGTCCAATTCGTTCACCAACCAAGTGCTGGCACAACTCGAACTGTGGCTTGACGCCGACAAGTACGAGATTGGCGTCCATGTGCTGCCGAAGCATTTGGACGAGGAAGTGGCCCGGCTGCACCTGGAGAAGATCGGCGTCAAGCTGACGAAGCTAACGCCTGAACAGTCGAAGTATATTGGTGTTCCCATCGAAGGACCGTACAAGCCGGAACACTACCGCTACTAAGTTCCGTTGGATTTGGCCCCCTCGGGCCATTCACAGATCAACACACCCGTCGCCGTCAAGCTTGTCCTTGGCGGCTTCTTTTTTGGGGTCATTGGTGGGAGCGGCCGAGTGTTTTATGATTGGGGCTACTTGCTCGCTCCCGACTGACACCTGACAAGGGATTCTCATCCATGCCGCAGATTGCCGCCTTCCGAGGACTTCGTTACGACCTAGGTCATGTGGGATCGCTGAGCGATGTGATTGCTCCTCCTTACGATGTCATCGGCCCCGAGTTGCAGGACGAACTCTACAAGAAGCACCCGGCCAATGTGATTCGTCTGATCTTAAATCGCGATGAGCCGGGAGATGACGAATCCCACAATCGCTACTCGCGGGCCGCTCGTTTCCTGAAAAACTGGCAGCAGGAAGGCGTCCTCCAGCCCGACCCCAGTCCCGCGTTGTACGTCTACCATCAGGTCTTTGAATATGGCGGCCAGTCGTTTACGCGACGCGGCTTCATGGGACGCATGGGGCTGCAACGGTTTGGCGAGGGAAACATCTATCCCCATGAGGAAACCCATGCCTCCGCCAAGGCCGATCGCCTGAAGCTGACCATGGCCTGTCGCGCCAACCTCAGCCAGATTTTTGGGATCTACCCCGATCCGGAGAACGAGGCCCAATCGTTGCTGGAGGATGCGATCGTGGGAGTCACTCCGCTGGAGGCGACCGACCATCTGGGAGTTGTTCATCGCATGTGGCCGATCACCGACGCCCCGGTCGTCGCCCGTGTCGTGTCCATCATGGCCGACAAGCCGATGTTTGTGGCCGACGGCCATCACCGCTACGAGACGGCCTGCAACTACCGAGATAAACTGGCGGCGGACGGTCCCCTGGATCCCCAGCACCCCGCCAACTTTGTTCTCACCATGTGCATCAGCATGAATGACCCGGGCATGATTGTCCTGCCGACCCATCGGCTCTTTCGAGGTTTGCCCGAGCTAACGACCGATCAACTGCAAGCGAAATTGGCGGGACTATTCGACTGTAAGGTGGCGAGCGCGGGACCTGAAGCGGCGGACGACGTCTGGACCAACATCGAGGTCGAAGGGAATCAAGGCCAATTCGGTTTGTATACCGGTGCCGACAACCAGTGGCTGCTCGCGAGCTTGACCGAGGCGGGACAGCGGCGGATGGCCGAGGTCGCCAGCGATCACAGCCACGACTGGCAAGGACTGGGTGTCAGTATCCTTCAGCGTTTGATCCTGGAGACATTGCTCGAGGCCAAGGACCTGCCCAAGCCAACCTACGTGCATTTGATCGAGGAGGTGATCGCGGGGCTGACCCACGGAGATCCGGACGGCAACCGATATCCGCTGACAGCCCTGGTCATGCCCGCCACGGTCGAGCATATTCGCATCATCAGCGAACACGGAGAGCGGATGCCCGCCAAGAGCACCTATTTCTATCCCAAGCTGCTGAGCGGCTTGGTCATCCATCCGCTCACCTGACGTCGTCGCGGGAGTACGTCAGGCTTTCCAGCCTGACCTGTCAGCCATCCACTCGCTGAAATCATTTCCGAACTTCGGTCGCGGGAGTACGTCAGGCTTTCCAGCCTGACCTGTCAGCCATCCACTCGCTGAAGTCAATGCGGAACTTCGATCGCGGGAGTTCTAACGCGTTTCACGTGAAACAGACTTGCAGCGGCTGCGAAGATTCCGATGACTGGGCGTTTCACGTGAAACGGGCAGTTCAGCGAGACTTTCGGTTTCACGTGAAACATGTCACGCGACACGATCCTCGGGGCAATTGAACTGGCATTCCCGAATTAAGGCGCTCCTGGCTACAATCCGCCTCCCCAAACATTTGCAAGGAGGCTCGCTTGGCTGCTCGAATCATTTGTGTAGCCAATCAGAAAGGCGGTGTCGGCAAGACGACCACGGCGGTGAATTTGGCGGTGGGTCTCGCCAAGGCGGGTCGCCGAGCGTTGTTGGTGGATCTCGATCCGCAATGCAACGCGACGACTGCGTTCGGCAAGCAGCCCGCTCCTCGTCATCCCTTGGTGACCCGTCAGGCGCTCCGTGAATCGTGTTGGGCGACAGCGACGGAAGGGCTGGATCTACTGCCCGGAAGTCGCAGCTTTCGAGATGTCGATACGTTGGAACAAGGCGAGGTCGAATCGATTCGCAGCCATCTTTCGGGAAGCGTCAGCGTCTATGACTTTGTCCTCATCGATTGTCCGCCGTCCCTGGGACGACTGACGGAAGCGGCGCTGACGGCGTCGACCGAGGTACTGATGCCAATCCAATGCGAGTACTTCGCGATGGAGGGGCTCACACAAATGATTCATGTGATTCGTCGCGTGATGCAGGAAGCCAACAATTGTTTGGAGTTCGGCGGCATCCTGTTGACGATGTACGATCATAACTTGGAATTGACGCGTGAAGTGGATTTGGAAGTACGAGACTTCTTTGGACAGATTGTGTTCGATACGGTAATCCCACGTGACGTGACGGTGTCCGAGGCTCCGAGCCATGGGCTTTCGGCGCTCGACTATGCTCCCCGTTCCAAGGGAACACGCGCGTACATTGAACTATGCATGGAGGTGCTGGACCGTGACTAAAGATCGAAGACTCGGACGCGGATTGGCCGCCCTATTGGGCACTCCCCTCGATGAAGAGCGACTACCCCAACACGATCATGGCGGCGGGCAGGAATCGTTCGAACCGTCCGTCATGGAGCCCATGCCCCCGCAGCAAGAGGCCACGCCCACCTCGGGATTGTTTGACTTGAACGTCTATGAGATCGACGACAACCCGTTTCAGCCTCGACGCGAGTTCAACGAAGCGGAAATCGGCTCGTTGGCCGAGAGCCTCAAGGAGCACGATATGCTCCAACCGGTGTTGGTCCGCCGCATTGGCGATCGCTTCCAATTGATCTCCGGGGAACGTCGGCTGCGCGCGGCGATTCGGGCCGGGTGGTCTACCGTCCCCGCGCGGATTCGCGAAGCCGACGATCGACTCGTCGCGGAATTGGCCATCGTCGAGAACCTGCAACGCAAGGACCTGAACCCGATCGAGAAAGCCCTATCGTTCAAACGATATCTCGAACAGCATCAGTGTACGCAGGACGATCTGGCGCATCGGCTTAAGATCGATCGCTCGACCATCGCCAATTTGATGCGATTGCTAGAACTGCCCGAGGGAGTTTTGGAAGCCTTGCGATCGGGAGCTGTCACGGCCGGTCATGCACGCGCGCTCCTGCCGTTGGGCGACGAGGCCGACCAACAAAGCTTCTGCGAACGTATCCAACGCGAAGGGCTCAGCGTACGCAGTACCGAGCAGCAAGTCAGCGAGCATATTCAGGCGAGCGAGCCCGACACGATTCAGTTCCCGATCACGGCTCCGAAGCACAAACCCACCAAGAGCGAACAAATCGCCGCCCTGGAACAGGAACTAAAACGGGAACTGGGCACGAAAGTCGAGATCCGGCAAACGAGTCGCGGTCGAGGCCGAGTGATCATCCACTTCCAAAGCGTCGATGAGTTCGAGAGACTGAGGCAAGGCTTTGCCGCTCACCGTGGCGGTGCTCGCGAAGCAGGCTAGTGCGTTGAGTTGGAGTACAGCCTTCAGGCTGCCAATTACCGGCTAAAGCCGGAACTCCAACCAGTATCGCTTGGGACCCCCAGAAGGTCGTCTCGCGTGAAGTCTGCCCCGATTGCTGGAAACCGCAGGCAAGGGTAGCATGGGAATGTCTCGGGGCGTAGCTCAGCCTGGCTAGAGCGCCTGCTTTGGGAGCAGGAGGTCGCACGTTCGAATCGTGTCGCCCCGACTATTTTGTAAATGTCCGTTAAGAAACGGCCTGTTTGGTTAAGGAACGCTGCGATCTCCGAACGATCTCTTGTGTTTCCCGTGCTATCACGGGCTGTTGCTGAGTTACCAGGTTCGTTCTTCGAGATCGGAGGAGTCGCTGCGGCTGTCGTTTGACCGCGTGCGTTCTTTCTCGTCGACGAGCCTACTCGGGCTCGGACACTTGACCCCGCGCTCGCCCCAATCAGATCGTCTCAGCGCCTGGGTTGGAAACATTGACCCGTCGGTGATCGCGTCCGCGTTGCGGATCTCACGGGCAGGCAGTTTGGTGGGAAGTTTTTTGTGTTCAGGAGTTGTTGATATGCCGCATGGCACAATTAAGAAGTTGATTACCGAAAAGGGTTTTGGATTCATCGCGGGGGATCGCGGTGAAATCTTCTTCCACCACTCCGCCCTCGTGGGAACCACGATCGAGGCCCTACATGAAGGGCAGTCGGTCGACTACGAAGAAGGCCGCGGCCCCAAAGGTCCACGCGCTGAAAACGTGCGCCCCAGTTGAACTCGTGACGCTGCGGCACTCCGTTGTGATCCCTGGTTAGAACGGTGCCGACAGCGATCAATAACTCAAACTTGTGGTGGCTCGCCGACAATCTGATTGCGCTCGGATTCGACGCGCGATAACACTCCTGAGCGTGACCGTCATGTAGGGCGCATTCACCGAATTCCGCGCGAATCGCGTGCGGCTCACCGACAAGGAGGAGATTCCATGTCTCGAGACCAAAATACTTTCGCGAAACGACTTCGCGAGATGGAGAAGAAACGGAAGCAAGACGATAAACGAGCCAAACGCCAACTCCGCAAGGATCAGCCAAACTTACCTGAACAACTCACCCAGGACATAGAAACGGATGACGAAGTGGTGGGAGACGGTGGTCCGGATTAAACGGGCTTGCTTCGGAAATACGTCCTGCCTGCCGACCACACTTCACCAAATTGCAACGACCCACTCCCGAACCTGCTAACCTCAATCATCGAGGGGAGGAAGCGACTTGAGCACCAGTACCCAGCCGTCGACCGAGGAGAGCCTCCTTTCCAGCAGCGAGTCCGACAAGTCCCCCTCGTTGGCTCAATATCGCGCCACGAAGTTGGTGACGAGTCTGTTTCAACTCGGTTCCACATTGGCTGCCTTCTTGATTTCTTGGTGGGCGATGTGGTACAGCTATCAATTCTCGTATGCCCTGTCGCTGCTCCTCGCGATTCCGACGGCTGGCTTCTTAGTGCGATTGTTCGTATTGCAACATGACTGTGGACACGGGTCCTTCTTTCGGTCGAAACGCGCCAACGACATCGTGGGTTGTCTGTTAGGCGTCATCACGCTGACCCCATATTATCGTTGGCGGAAGAGTCACGCGGTCCATCACGCCACCTCCGGTGATCTGGATCGTCGCGGCCGTGGTGACGTGCATATGCTCACGGTCAAGGAGTACCTGCAACTTTCACGTTTTCAGCGTCTGGTCTATCGAATTCACCGACATCCGTTGACGTTGTTCGGCATCGGACCGTTCGTCTACTTTGCGATCATGCAGCGTTTCGCTTACGAAGAACCCCGTTCCTGGAAGGCGGAACGTGCGAGTGTCTATTGCACGAACGTGGCACTGCTCGCCTGCTTCCTGTTCATGGGTTGGCTAATCGGCTTTCAAGAGTTCCTCATGATTCATCTCCCCGTGGTGGCACTATCGTCGTCCGCCGGAGTCTGGTTGTTTTACGTCCAGCATCACTTCGAGGAAACTTACTGGCAGCGACGCCGTGATTGGAACTATGAGGAGGCCGCCATCGAAGGCAGCTCCTACTATGAGTTGCCCAAGATCCTGCAATGGTTCACCGGCAGCATCGGCTTGCACCATATCCATCACCTGGACAGCCACATTCCGAATTACTGCTTGCAGAAGTGTTTCGATGAGAACCCCGAGTTCCAGCAAGTGAACCGACTCACGCTCCGCAGCAGCTTGTCCTGTGCCACACTCAAACTGTGGGATGAAGAGCAGAACAAGATGGTCGGCTATCCGCGGATCAAGCGCGGCAGCCAAGGTGCTCACACCTCGAACTAATTCGCGCGGATTCGGCAGCGGTTGATGTTAGAGACTGTCCGAATCGGGGTCTGACCCTTTGGAGTCGAGTCGGTATGACTGGGTTTTCGGCCTCGCCGGAGAGGGTCTGACCCCTTTTCGGACACTAGACAAAAGCAGCCGCGATTGCATTCGACAGCCGCACCAGACGCCATGGGGCCTTCGCGCGGATGGCGGTCGTAAACAAGATGCAGAATCCCGCGCGACGTCGATCGAGCCAAACCGTGGTGCCGGTGGCTCCCGTGTGACCAAAGACCCGGCGGTCGAGCAGATCTCCCCAACTGTCGTCGGTGCCCGCGTGATTCATCCGCCATCCCAATCCCCATGGCTGGGTGCGGCGGATCGGTTCGGGAAGAGCGGGATAGTCGTTTAAGCGGTTGGTAGTCATCGCCTCGATGGTCGCCGGCGAGACGATGCGGATGCCATTGTACTCCCCGTGATTCAATAGCATCTGGCAGATCACGGCAAAGTCCTCGGGAGTGCTGAACATCCCGCCCCAGGGCGCGCCGAGTTCCTGCCAGTAGCGACTGTTCCAGCCAAAGTCGCTGTCACCTTGATACTCGGGAGTTTCGACTCGGACGAGCCGCGCTCGTTCCAAACCCTGCGATCCCAGCCCGGTTGATTTCAAACCAAGTCGATCGAAAATCTCGCGCTTCAGGAACTCGTGAATCGTCAGGCCGGACAGGCGTTGCACGAGCTCAGCCACCACCAGCGTTCCCATGCTTTGATAGCTCAGGTTGGTGCCGGCGCGAAACAGCGGCACCGTATCGCGAATCGCCCCACGAATGAACTCGCTCAAGGGCGCGTGCCGCTCCCGCAACGACTGATTGTTCTCCAGCATGTCGGGCAGTCCCGAAGTATGCGTGAAGAGATCTTGGACTCGCGTGCCTTCCTTATGGTGCGCCGCGAACTCGGGAATGTAGTGGGTGACCAAATCCGTTAACCCCAACAAGCCACGCTCGACCAAGATCATCGCCCCCAGATACGTGATCGGTTTCGAGATCGATGCCAACAGGAACATGCCGTCCGCGCGGATCGGTTCGGCGTCAGGCTCCGGGCCTTGTCGGCCAAATCTCCGCGCAGCCACGGTCTGGCCATTGCGGCCGACAAGAATCGCCCCACCGGGCACGGCCTTCTCACGAGTCCATTGGTCGAGCAAGTCGTAAGCGACCTGAAGTCGCGCGGGATCAAGACCGATCGACTCCGGTGCGGCTTGGGGCAAGTGGGTCATGGCCGATCGGACTCCCATAGGTGAATCTAAAAATACCTGAACAGCCGCCGCATTATATGCTGCCTGAGGTTGAAAAGGGCACGCATCGAAAGTCCCGCTAGAGACGGCAGAAAATAGCCAAGTGCGTCAGCGACGACGCCTGGAGTGTGGCACCTCGATGGCCTTGTCCAATCAACGTCTCAGCAACGGCGAGTTTCGAGGCTATGACATTCTAGATGCCCGCATATTCGTTTACTCCAGCCTTCGGTCGAATCCCAGTACCCTCGGTGCATCTTGACAACCTGCCGGGATGATGTTGAATTGAATGCCACTTGAATAGGACCGACTTCGAACTACCTCTTGTTCTGGCGGACAAGTGTCGATGAGACTGCGGGTTTCAAGTGGAAACGATCACTCTCCCGCCCGCGTGATCCGTGACGTTCTGCCGCAAAAATACATGCCTGACGTAACCTGGGTTCTTGAGCCCGACATCTTTCCTGAGACGCATGAACCGATTCGGAAAGCGATCCGCGATCAGGGGCACGGTCTCATTGATTGGTCGGACACATGGTGGGCTGACGGGATACCCTCGCGTGTTCCCCATTCGTCTGTCGTATTTCACGGCTCGCTAGGGAATGCCGCCCGAATCGCAAATGAACTGCGCTGGAATCCAGGTTCGTTTTGTACGGTGAAATCCTTCAATTGCTCGTCATGGTACGAATCCGCTCGACCGTGGCTCGTGCATACCGATTGGATCATCTGCGCCGCAAACGATTTGGTTACGAATGCCCACAAGATTGCAGAGCGACTTGGTGCAATTGACCGGCTTTTTGTACGTCCTGACAGCCCGCTGAAACCATTTAGTGGTCGGGTGGTCGATATTGCCACACTGACGCTGGCAAAACTCGATCATGGTTTCCACTACGATGATGATACGATACCGGTCGTTGTCGCACCCATCCAACAAATTGGCAATGAATGGCGTTTCGTGATTGTGAATCGTTCGGTCATCGCTGGCTCGGCCTATGATCCACAAACTCGAAAACAGTTGATCGCACAACTGGACACGGCGGCTGCGGAATTCGCATCTACGGTGGCTACTTCGATTCCGAACCCTGAAATCGTCTACATACTCGATGTCTGCGAATGCAATGGTCAACTGCGTCTCTTGGAATTGAACCCATTTGGCGGTGCTGACCTTTACGCCTGCGACGCAACTGCGATAGTTGATACCGTGGCGACGATCGCGTCCGCCGCGTGAAAAGTGGCAGAACCAAGCGATGCAACGGAGCGACGCACTCGCATTGCTGGCGGCAAATCAGTAAGTAGGGTGGTTGCTCGCAACCACAAACCACCTCTGCGAAACATCTTCGACGCGCGGGCCGCTCGTGAGCTCGGCAATCGATTCATTGGTCGCAACATCGACGAGTCCATATTCAACGGGCTTGAACCCGTCTTTGTGATTCCAGATTTTACCGACGTGCGGTTGCTCGCCAGCGCAATCTGCAGCCAAAATGGGTGCAGAACCGTGCCGTGAAGCCGGAGCGACTGCGGCACCGCCACGACGTGTCGTGCAAACTGCTGTCTTCGGAGTTCTGGAGGTTCTCCACCGGAACAGTTGCCAAAGGCCCACTTCTCCTGTCCAGCCTGACATTCCGGTTCGGACTGGAATTTCATCGGCCTCGCGCCGTCATCGCTGGGAACCAACCCACGGACGCTTGGTTCGCTTGACTCAAATCCATTCGCTTCCTAGATTTATCGTATCGACTGCGAATGGCGTATAGGTAGTTATCCCGATTCCATCGCAGACTCGACTTGTGCTTCGTTGCGAGGTTCACTCACCCGTCGATTTATCGAGGAGCCGCCATGAGTTACGCGCCCGAAACCAACCCGTATCAGACAAACTTCGGACCGGAGGTTCAGACGGCGGCATTGGCCGAGGAATGGGAACGCACAACATTCATTCGTCGTACCTACAGCCATCTACTGGGTGCCATTGGGTTGTTTGTGCTGCTCGAAGTCATGATCTTCACGATGGTGCCGGAAGCAACTCTCAGCAACTTGATGCGGACGATGCTGGGTGGGCGCTGGAACTGGCTGATGGTGTTGGGGGCGTTCATGGTCGTGAGTTGGGTGGCCCGCAGTTGGGCGGAGTCGTCGGCTTCGCAGTCGCTGCAGTACTTAGGGTTGGGTGCGTATGTTGTGGCTCAAGCCGTCATCTTTGTGCCGCTGCTGTACATTGCTCAGAGCATGGCACCGGGCGCGATTCCCGCAGCCGGGATCATGACCGCCATCGTCTTTACGGGACTGACTGCGATTGTCTTCACGACGCGTGCCGACTTCTCGTGGATGGGCAAGTACCTCGCGCTCGCGGGGATCGCGGCATTGGGTTTGATTATCTGTGGCATCTTCTTTCAGGGCCTACCACTTGGACTGTGGTTTTCCGGTGCGATGGTAGTGCTCTGCGCAGGCTATATCCTGTACGACACGTCGAACATTTTGCATCACTACCGCACCGATCAGTACGTCGCGGCGTCGCTGGCCTTGTTCGCGTCCGTGGCTCTGCTGTTCTGGTACATTTTGCGCATCGTGCTCTCGTTCAGCTCCCGCGACTAACGACGCACTCGGTTTCGAAATCCGCTCGCCTGAAAGCACCTTCGCCGGTCTTTCAGGCGTCTTTTTTGCATGAGGCTACGGCTTGATGGAAGCTACGCAGTACGATCCTCGGTATGTCGCTGGCGTCAAGTTGTTTAACGAGTGTGAGTACTTCGAGGCGCACGAAGTTTGGGAGGATCTCTGGACCGAGTATCAAGGACCCTCGCGCAAGTTTTATCAGGGACTGATCCAGGTGGCGGTCTGCCTGCACCATTTTGGTAACGGAAATACGCGGGGAGCCAAAAAGTTGTATCATTCCTCCCGCAAGTACCTCAGTGAATACTTACCGCAGCACGAAGGTCTGGACGTGCAGGCCCTACTGGCCAACATGGCGGTCTGTTGTGAAGCCCTGTTGGCGAGCGACGAGCAGTTTCCTGAATTGGAGATCGATCCGGAACTGATTCCCGAGATCCATCTGGACCCACCCCCCGCTGAATCGGTCGCATGAGAGGCAATGGAGTGTCGAACCTCGAACACAAGATGCAACTGCCTGACGACTTCTCCGGGACCGTGCGATTGTTTCCGCTGCCCAATCTTGTCGTGTTCCCGCACGTCGTCCAGCCGCTGCATATCTTTGAGCCGCGTTACTGCGAGATGGTGGAAGACGCCTTGGTCTCGGATCAACTCATCGCCATGGCTCTACTACAGCCGGGTTGGGAAGGGGAGTACGATCAGCAGCCAGCCATTTTTCCTGTTGCCTGCCTGGGCCGTATCCTCTCGCATACGCGGTTGCCGGATGGCCAGTTCAACATCTTGTTGATGGGGTTGCGTCGAGCCAGCGTAGTGAGTGAATTGCCGCGACTGCGAGCTTTTCGTCAGGCCGAGGTGGCCATACTTGAAGATCTGTATATCAAGTCGGGAACACAACACCGAGCGGCCCTGCAACGCGACCTATTGAAGTGCTTTCGCCAGTTTACACCCGAATCCCCGGCGGCTCAGGAGCAATTCGAATCGTTGATGAGCAACCGCTTACCCCTGGGCGTACTGGCGGACATCATAGGCTTCACTATGAAGTTTGACCTGGATTTTAAGCAGCGGTTGTTGAGTGAGTGGAATGTCGATGTGCGTGCGCAACTCCTGCTCGACGCGCTGCGCACGCTGACCGAGGCGAACGCATCGGACGACGACCCCGACTCGCACCCCTTTCCTCCCGAGTTCAGCACGAACTAGCCCGGACGTACCTAGCGGTGGTATTTTTCGCCTTTGCGAAACGATCCACCTTGACTCAAGGTATAATGCGGCATCTTTTCGGTACCTATCCGCCCATGCTGGAGGAGAACCGCAGTGATCGCCATACGCTACGTCGGACCCGGCCTGCTGTTGATGCTTCTGGTCGCTACTTCGGGGTTCGGGGACGATCGTACCGCGGCCGACTTGCTACCGCCCAGCACAACGATCTATGCGGAGATTCCGCAACCGGCGGCCTTACTGGAACTTCTCGAACAGCATCCACTACGACCGCAGCTCGAACAATTGCAGGGGATTCGTGCGAGCTACGAGACGAAGCCGTTCCTGCAATTCAAGGCAGCCGTAGCACTGCTCGAAGCGCAACTTGGACAGACGTGGCCAACCGTTTTGAAGACCGTCTCGGCGGGCGGGATGGCGATCGGTGTGGACTCCTCGACGCAAGCGGTGGCGGTGCTGATCAAAGCGAGCGACGAGCAAGCCGCGCCCAGGTTGCTCGAAGCCGTGATTGGTCTCGCGCGGGCGGCGGCTAAACATGATGGGAACGCTGATCCGGTGAAGTCGGGCGAGTACCGTGGCCTCACCGCGTACCAAGTCGACAAGGCGCGCGTGGTCACCATGGGCCGTTGGCTATTGGTAACCAATCAAGCCGAGTCCGGCAAAGCCATCCTGGACGCGTACCTCGATAAGCCGACAGAGACCTTGGCCAGCCAGACGAATTTTCAAGCAGCTCGTTCGCAGCACGGGAATGCGGCGACCGCGTGGGGCTATGTCAACGTGGAAGCGATTCGCAGCGGAGGGCCCGCGCGTGAGTTGTTCTCGGGCAAGACCGAGAATCCGTTGGCGGAGTTACTGGTGGGCGGCATGTTAGACACGCTACGCCACACGCCCTACGTCACGGCTTCGCTGACACTCGACAAGCAACAGACGCGACTTGAGCTCGCCATGCCTCATCAGTCCGAATGGACGACTGAAGCTCGCGAGTATTACTTCGGTCCTGCGGGCCAAGGCCGCGCCGCCGCGCCGCTGCCTGTCGAGAATGCCTTGCTGTCCCTTTCCACCTACCGCGATCTGTCCACGATGTGGTTGCGGGCTGGCGATCTGTTCCAAGATAAAATGGCGGAGGAGTTCACAAAGATCGACAGCAATTTATCAACACTGTTCTCGGGCAAGGATTTTGGTGAAGAGATCCTCGGTGAAGTCCACCCGGAGATGCAACTGGTAGTCGCTCGGCAGGCGTTTCAAGACGCCGATCCGCAGCCCGCGATGAAGCTTCCCGCGTTCGCCGCCATCTTCCGCCTCAAGGATGCCGAAACGATCGGCCCCGATTTCCGCCGGACTTATCAAAACCTGATCGGCTTCCTGAACATCATCGGAGCGATGAATGGCCAACCGCAATTGGATCTGGAGATGGAAAAGGGCGAAGCGTTTCAGCTCGTCACCGCCACGTATCTGCGTGAGCCAAACGCCAGCCCCGGCGGCTTGAAGATCCACTACAATTTCTCGCCCTCGGTGGCCTTTGTCGGCGAGCACTTTATCGTGTCGAGCACCAGCGCACTCGCTCGCGAACTTGTCGGTTCAGTGGACCAAGGGACAGGGCAGGCGACCCAGTTGAACTCCACGATCAAGCTGAACGTTAGCGGTGTGAGCGATATTCTCCACGACAACCGCGCGCAGCTTGTTGCGCAAAACATGCTGTCCGAGGGACGTAGCAAGGAGGAAGCCGAACTAGCGATTGGTGATTTGCTGAAGCTCGTGGCATTGGCCAGAAGCTCCGCGATCGATCTGGCGACGACCGATAATGCGTTGCGGCTGTCCTGGGAGATTCAATTCGCTTCCGAATAACACAGACCCTATCCGAAAAGGGGTCTGACCCTCTCCGGTGAGGCCACAATACAACGACCATGACTCGCTTCCCCAGGGTCTGACCCCTTTTCGGACATTTAATCGACGCCCTGCCATGACGACCAATGCCATTGATCCCGTGTGGGCCTGGACGCCCTATCGTCCCTCGCATGAACAGCCGTGGAATCGCTCGCGGGCCGCTCACTTGTTGCGACGAGCGGGCTTTGGTGCCTCGTCACGAGAGATTGACATGGCGGTCAAACGAGCCCCGGAGGAAGTCGTCGCGGACTTGGTAGCGCCGGAACTCGATGCCGACTTCGAACGCGAGAGCGAGTCGTTTGCGACAACGATCCTGGCGTCGGGCAATCCGAAGCACTTGTCGGCTTGGTGGAGCTACGTGATGCTCCGCACACCGCACCCGCTACTCGAAAAGACCACGCTGTTTTGGCATGGACATTTCGCCACCAGTGCGGCGAAGGTCGAGGAATCGTCGGCGATGTACCAACAGAATCGGCTCTTTCGCCAGTTCGCATTGGGTGACTTTGGCAAGCTGACCCACGCGATCGCTCGTGACCCGGCGATGCTCATTTACCTTGATTCCGCGACGAATCGCAAGGCGCACCCTAACGAAAATTTCGCCCGCGAGCTGATGGAGTTGTTTTGCCTGGGGGAGGGCCACTACAGCGAACAGGATATCCAGGAGTTGGCCCGTTGCTTCACGGGTTGGGAGATTCGCCGCGGCCAGTTTCGCTTTAATCGCTTCCAACACGACTCCGAAATGAAAAGCATCCTGGGGTATCGTGGTCCGTTGCCGGATGGAGAAGCGATTGATGTCGTTCTCAACCAAGCGGCGGCCCCGCGGTTCATCGTCCGCAAGCTGATTCGTTTCTTCATGTTCGACGAATCGATCGCGAGCGATGAGCTGGTCGAGCCCCTGGCGAATGAACTGCGCGACCATGCCTGGGACATCGGTCATGTCGTGCGCCGCCTGCTCACCAGCCAACTCTTTTTCTCTGATCGAACCATCGGCCACCAAATCCGCTCGCCGGTCGATTTGGTGATTGGGCTGCTCCGCACGCTCGAAGGCTCGACCAACACGTATTCACTCGGTGACGATTTGAATGAACTTGGCCAGGGGCTCTTCTATCCGCCCAACGTGAAAGGGTGGGATGGCGGGCGCGCGTGGATCAATTCATCAACCCTGTTGGGGCGAGCGAACGTGATCGGTCGAGTGATTCGCGATGACAAAACGCGATTCGCGGGCGGAAACTTGGAAAATTACTTCCATCGACTCGACGCGGATTCCGCGCCCGCAATCATCGATCGGCTGTTAGAATTGACCTTGGCCGTCCAGCCGCCTCCGCTTGTGAGAGACCAGCTAATTGAAGTCGTCCTTCGCCCTGGCGATCGCAGCACGAGGATTGCGGAAGCCATTCATGCGCTCAGTACGATTCCCGAATTCCAAGTCATGTGAGGAACCGACGATGAGATCAAACCGCCGTGACTTTCTGAAAGCCTCGTTAAGCACATCCGCCGTCGTGTCGCTTGGGGTAACTGTTCCGCATTTCCTCCGCGTGGCCGCGGCAGCCAGCACCACGGATAAAGAAACCGTGCTGGTTGTCGTGCAGTTATCGGGAGGCAACGATGGTCTCAACACCGTGGTGCCGTTTGCCGATCCGGCGTATCGCGCCAGCCGACCGACGCTGGCCATTCCCGCCAGCGATATCTTGAAGATCACGGACAGTCTGGGCTTTCACCCGTCAGCGCGCGGCCTCGCGGATCTGTGGGAAGACGACCGCTTGGCGATCATCCAGGGAGTCGGCTACGACCAACCCAACCGTTCCCACTTCGAATCGATGGACATTTGGCATACGTGCCAGCGCAAGAGCGACACGCGCACGACCGGTTGGTTGGGGCGGTATCTGGATGTTTCGCGAGTCGATGCCACGGGCGTGTCGCGGGCGTTGCATCTCGGCCACGAAAAGCAGCCTTTAGCATTGGCATCCGCCAGCGGTAATGTGCCGTCCATCAGCTCACTGGAGAGCTTTCGCCTAAAGGACCGCAGTAACCAGGATGTTCGCTCGACGATTTCGCAACTGGCGTCGCCCACGCGCGACGAGAACAATTCGCTGCTGGGCTTCTTGCAGTCGACAACCTCCGTCGCGTTGGAGACGAGCCAACGGGTCGAGCAGGCCAGTCGCGATTATGACACACCCGTCAACTATCCTGATTGCGAACTCGGCGGGAAGTTAAAAAGCGTGGCCCAATTGATCGACTCCAATTTGGGGACTCGCGTCTACTACGTCACGCTCGACGGTTTCGATACGCACTCGCAACAACCCGCCGCTCACGCGGTACTCTTAAGCCAACTCGGAGTTTCCGTGGCGACATTCCTGAAGGATATCACGCATCACGGGCATGGCGATCGCGTGGCCGTGTTGGCCTTCAGTGAGTTTGGTCGACGAGTCCAAGAGAACGCCAGTGCCGGAACCGATCACGGTGCCGCCGCACCGATGTTCCTGGCCGGCACCCGCGTCCGCTCGGGTCTAATCGGCGAGCATCCCAGTCTGACCGACCTCGACGACGGCGATCTGAAGTTCCACACCGATTTCCGCCAAGTCTATGCCGCCGTGCTGGAAACGTGGTTGGGCTGGCCAAGCAAGTCGGTGCTCGGCGGAAGCTTCACGCCGGTCTCAGCCTTTCAGGCGTAAAGTTCGTGAATTAGCGAGATCGTCCAGCAGGCGATTACGGATCGAGGTGAAGCTCGTTCGGAGCCTAGCGGGCGATGCATCGAAATGCTACGGTAACGAGCTTACCTCCAGCCAACGACTCCCCTTCCGAAAATGACGACGCGTGTGAAAGGAACAGCGCGGTGAGTGGCCCCGATTTCAGCAAATCCGAACTTATCCCGGCGATTGCCCAAGATGTCGACTCCGGTCAGGTGTTGATGCTGGCCTACATGAACCAGGAGTCGTACGACGAGACGCTCCGCACCGGTCGTGTGTGCTACTTCAGTCGCAGTCGCGGTAAGCTCTGGCGCAAGGGGGAGGAGAGTGGCAATGTCCAAGAGCTCAAAGAGCTCTACTTCGATTGCGATGCGGATACGCTGCTGGTGAAGGTGCATCAAATCGGCGGAGCGGCGTGCCATGAAGGCTACACAAGCTGTTTCTTTCGTCGAATCGATCCAGCGACGGGTCAAGTCGAGGTGGTGGGCGAGCGGGTCTTTGATCCGGCGGAAGTCTATAAAAAGTCCTGATCATCTCCGTCGCGATCCACCAGCAAGTGCTGTTTCGTGTGATACGCGAACCGCAGGCCACACGACTCACGACTCAAAGGAACCAAGATGTCGAGCCAAGTCCTACGATTGGGAATTCCCGCCGGCAGCCTGCAAGAATCGACTGCCGAGCTGTTTCGGAAAGCCGGATACCGCATCTCCTTCTCGTCGCGGTCCTACTACCCCACGATCGACGACGAGGAAATCGAATGCCTGCTGATCCGGGCACAGGAGATGGCTCGTTATGTCGAACAAGGCGTACTCGATGCCGGCATTACGGGCCACGATTGGGTCGTGGAATCCGGTGCCAACGTCGTCGAGGTGTGTGAGCTGATCTTTTCCAAGGTCAGTCGACGGCCCGTCCGTTGGGTGCTCTGCGTGCCGAATGGTTCCTCGATTCAGGCGGTTCAAGACCTGCAAGGAAAGCGGATTGCCACCGAGGCCGTGAACTTGACCAAAGCGTTTCTGACGCGTCACGGTGTCACCGCCAACGTCGAGTTCTCGTGGGGAGCCACAGAAGTCAAGCCGCCGCAACTCGCCGACGCCATCGTCGAAGTCACGGAAACGGGCAATTCGTTGCGTGCCAACGATCTGAGAATCCTGGCCGAAGTGATGCAGAGTACCACCCGCTTCATCGCCAACCCCCAAGCGTATGTCGATCCCTGGAAACGCGAGAAGCTCGACAACATCGCCCTCATGCTCCATTCGTGTCTGGCAGCCGAGGGAAAAGTCGGGTTGATGATGAATGTCGAACGAGCCCATGTCGAGGCCATCCTCGAACAGCTACCTGCGTTACAGAAGCCGACCATTTCCTCCCTATCCGATCCCAACTGGGTCGCCATCAACACCATTGTCGAGGAACGTTTGGTCCGCACGATCATGCCCAGACTCAAAGCAGCCGGTGCCACGGGCATTGTCGAGTATCCAATCAACAAGATCATCGAGTAGCGGTGCCGAGTTTGATTGTCAACTCGCATGGGCACCGATATAGTCACAGCACTGACCGCATTCTCTAAACCCGGCAGGTGCCCGTACCGATGCCTCGAATCCTCATCACCGCTTTCGAACCCTATGGAGGTTGGGTGGCCAATTCGAGTTGGTTAGCGCTCGTTGAGTTCACGAAGGACTTGAATCCCAGTACGGGCGTGACGACACGCTTGTATCCCGTCGATTTCGACGAGCTCGATCAACGGTTGCGTAAGGATTTGGAAGCGAACTACGATGTCGCTCTGCATCTTGGC
>JBGTHH010000843.1:0-2523 GCA_041746275.1 Pirellulaceae bacterium
CCCAAAGCTGTGTGACACGGCGGGAAACCTCTTCCCGGTGGATCGGGCCCTCAATTCGAATAATCTTGGAGATCACCTTTGCTAGTTCATCGACGGGAAGCTCGTGAATGTCTTGGTAACTGCGACGTTTGAAGGACGCGACTTTGTAAGGCTGAACTTCAACTCCGGAGCCGGCTTCGCAGGCGTCTAGTTTGCCCTCGTGCCTGATGATATCAATCGGCACGAGCGGAGGAGCGTTGGGCTTGTCTTCGGCGTCTTGGTTTCGGCCTGCCAAGTCGATTTTGGCCGCTTCAATTGCGGCATGGACTTTTTTGAGCTCCTCCTCCGGGCGATGGAACCAATCGGTACTCCAGATTCGGTGGATCGCCCATCCGCGACTTTCCAAAACGGCCTGACGTAACCGATCACGATCACGAGCGGAACGGGAGCGGTGATAGTTGGCACCATCGCACTCGATTCCGATTAAATATCTCCCTGGTGACTGCGGATCAACGACTGCGAGGTCGATAAAGAATCCAGCCACACCGACCTGCGGACGAGTCTCCCACCCGGCGCGCGCTAAGGCTGCGGCAACTTGCCTTTCAAACTCGGAGTCGTAGTCCTGACCTTGAGAAGTATCCGCATCGAGGATCCCTAGTTCGGCATATTTCAAGAACGTCTTGAGGGCTTGAGAACCGCGAGCGCGGGCTCGCGAAGTATCGATGTCGTCCGCCTTGATGGACGAGAATATCGTACAGCAGTCGCGGGAACGCGTGATAAGCACATTGAGTCGGCGTTCACCGCCGTCACTGGATAGCGGGCCAAAGGTCATCGCCATGTAACCCTCGGCGGTCTTGCCATAGCCCACGGAGATGAAGATCACATCTCGTTCATCACCTTGGATATTCTCCAGATTCTTAACAAAGAATGGTTCGGTCGAGTTGGCGATAAAGAATGATTCGAGCGTCGAGTCCGCTCGGCGAAGCAGTTCCAACTCGTCCAGAATGGCATCTCGCTGTGAAACAGAAAACGTGCCTACACCCAAGGACTTGTTAGGCATGTTGCGAGCGTGCGCCATCACAGCATTCGCGACCGCTCTGGCCTCGACACGATTCGTTGCCGTCCCGCCTCTATCGAACACACCATTCTCGACAAAGTGGAAAATCAAACCTTGGTTCTCGTCCGGCTCTCCCGGGCTGGGGATCACGTAAAGGCGGTTTTCATAGAACTCGCGATTCGAGACGGCGATCAGTGAGTGATGGCGGCTTCGATAATGCCAGCGCAACATCCGCTGCGGTACGTTCTGGGCACAACACAGCCCGAGGATGCTTTCCATGTCGCCCGCGTTAAGGTTATCCCCCTCGTCTTCCTCTTGCTCACTGGCACCAAGCATCCGGCTAAAGAAATTAGTTGGCGGAAGTTGACGACTGTCACCAACGACTACGATCTGCTTTGCGCGAGCAATTGCACCGAGTGCATCGACTGGCTGTACTTGGCTTGCCTCGTCGATCAGCAAGACGTCAAAGTCGGTGGTGCCGGGCTCCAGGTACTGAGCGACCGAGATGGGACTCATCATAAACACGGGCTTAATTGTCTGAACCGCGCGTCCAGCCTTGGCGAGTAACTTCCTGAGAGGAAAGTGTGCACGCTTTTTTTGAATCTCCTTTCGCACGACGCCAATCTCTCCAACCCCGGCACTCGAGCTTGGAAGCCGGGCATAGTGAGCGCTGGCAACTTCGTGTCGCGCGATATCGATGCGAGCCAGATCGAGGCTCCGAAACTTCATGAGCAGCTTCTCATGCGATGATCCGTCGAATGTCGCCAGCGCCGCGTTCGCCTTGAACACGCCGCGAATCATCGCTTCGTAGAAAGCCATCTCACAACGCGAGACGGCTTCGTCAGTCTTCGTTGCGCCGCAATGAATCTCATCGACGAGCTCAGTCATACCTTCAGCTTTGAGTCGTCTTCGGCGAGTTGAATACGCCACCCAGCGAGACAATGACTCGGGCGAGTCTTGCCACTGATGGAGACGCTCTATCAAGTCAGACAGCGGAATTTCTATTACGTCTCGGATGGCAAACGCGACCTCCAAGTTCAGCTTGGCCAATCGAAACAGCTCTTTGAGTTCGCTAATGAACGGCTTCAGGTCCTTGCCTATTCGCGTGAGTAAGTGCCCGATATCTGCCGCCGAGTCAAGACAGGACAACACTCGCCGAAACGCCGTATTGACTTTCGCAGTGCGGCAACTGGTTTCCCATTCACTGATCGCTGCGAGCTTCACCCAATCGGTTGACTCGCCATTCCACAGACTGCCAAACGCTTGTTGCGCGAATGATTGAGCAGCTTCCGAGGTTATGACGCGACTTGCCTTCTGTCCTTTGATCAGGGTGTCGATGATCGCTAACTGGTCGTTTGCCGTCTTTGGCGGCTGATCGACAAGGATGCCCCGTAGCGTCGTTTGGGCTTCCCTGTACGCGCGATAGAAAATGCGGAACCATGAACGGCCATAAGCAGCGATGTCGCGCCGAGTTGGAGCCAACTCGG
>JBGTHH010000844.1:0-2104 GCA_041746275.1 Pirellulaceae bacterium
TACGGTACTGACCCCCAACTTTGCGAGAGTCTCGTCGCAGACGTCCATCGTCACTGTGACTTACCAATCATCGCGAAGCTGACACCTAACGTGACCCGCATCGTCGATATCGCCCGAGCCGCAGCGGACGGCGGCGCGGATGCCGTCAGTTTGATCAATACCGTACTGGGCATGGCCATCGACTGGCGGCGGCGGCGACCGCTCTTGGGGAATGTGGTCGGCGGCCTCAGCGGGCCTGCGATCAAGCCTGTGGCGCTGCGCTGCGTGTATCAGGTGGCGAGCACACTCGACATCCCCGTCATCGGTATCGGTGGAATTGCCGACATCAACGACGTCATGGAGTTTCTCGTCGCGGGGGCCTCGGCCGTCCAAATTGGCACAGCTAATTACTACAACCCAACGGTCTCGACCACGATCTTAGACCAGTTGCCCGAGGCACTGGCGGAGCTGGGGGCGAATTCCGTGCGGGAGATTGTGGGCTCGTTGCAGGTTCCCAACAAGCTGCCACCGTTGGTCAACCTGACAAGCCAGACACCATGAGCAGTCGCTCCACCTCGGTCGTTGATCCCGAGCACCTACCGATCATGCGTCCGCATCACCCTTAATCCACGAATCTATGCGAGTACTTTCCGGAATACAACCCACAGGTCGCTTTCACTGGGGCAACTACTTTGGCGCGATTCGCCAGTACATTGACCTCCAATACGCACATGAAGCCTATTACTTCATCGCCGATTTGCATGCGCTGACGACGGTTCGCGACCCGCAGCAGCTTCGTCAAAACACACTCGACGCGGTCCTGGATCTGTTAGCTTTGGGACTCGATCCAAATCAGGCGACGTTGTTTGTGCAGTCCGAGGTCCCGGCCGTATCCGAGCTCTGTTGGCTGCTGATGAGCGGCACACCCTTGGGGCTGCTGGAACGTTGCGTCTCGTACAAGGATAAGGTGTCCAAGGGGCTGTCCGCGAGCGCCGGGCTGTTTACCTATCCGGTGCTCCAGGCCGCCGATATCTTGAGTTACGATGCCGACATCGTCCCCGTCGGACAGGACCAAGTGCAACACGTCGAGGTGTGCCGAGACATCGCACAGAGTTTCAATCATCACTTTGGGGAAACCTTTGTGATTCCCAAACCCAGTGTCTTGGAAGCCACGGCGAAGGTGCCGGGGACGGACGGCGAGAAGATGTCGAAAAGCTACGGCAACACCATTGAGATTTTCGAGCCGCTCAAGCCACAACGCAAGAAACTCATGCGGATGACGACCGACTCCCGACCCATGGAGGAGCCGAAGGAACCGGACCAAGATCATCTGTTTCAGATCTACTCCTGCTTCGCCGACGCTCCCGCGCGAGCCGAAATGGCCGCGTTATATCGCCGCGGCGGCTTTGGTTATGGTGAAGTGAAGAAAGCCATTGCGGATGCTGCGGAACAGTACTTCGCCGAACCTCGAGCCAAACGCGAGGAACTGGCCGCTCAGCCAGAAAAGGTCGCGGAAATTCTCGGCGATGGAGCTAGTCGCGCTCGGCAAAAGGCGAATGCGGTCTTGTCGCGAGCGCAGCAGGCATGTGGAGTTGGTAGACGATGAGTATTGCTGGGATTGGCACGGATATCGTGGAATGTTTACGCATCGCCCAGATGATTGAGCGACACGGCGAGCTGTTCTTGACGCGAGTCTACACGCCGCGCGAAATCGAGTATTGCAGCTCGCGGAAAGCCGCCACGCAGCATTATGCCGGGCGCTGGGCCGCTAAAGAAGCTGTGCTCAAAGCTATGGGGACGGGGTGGGCACGGGGCATCAGTTGGCGGGATATCGAAGTCCGTAACGACGAAGGCGGACGTCCCTCGATCGTGCTTGGAGGAGAATCTCAAGAGATCTGTGAGCGTCGCGGGATTCACGAGATACTCATCAGCATTTCGCATTGTCGCTCGCACGCCACAGCCTACGCCTTGGCCATCTGCGATGACGAATCGCTGTAAGGCGATTTTCGTTTCGCTAACGAGCGAATCCTTACATCAGTCACAGGCACCGACGGAACTGAGCCGATTAGCGCTTTCACCACCCTTCCACAGTTCATTCAATACTGAACTACATTGGCGAAGAGAT
>JBGTHH010000845.1:0-5998 GCA_041746275.1 Pirellulaceae bacterium
GAACGGAATTGCATCAAGGTCGAGAGTACTGGTTGCAGTGGCGTGTTGGTGATGTCGATAGTCGCCCTGATGTCGCTGGCGGTCGTGGTGGTGTGGGCTGTTGTTTAAGGAATAATTCCAAAAGTGATTTCCGATTTCGCGGAACGGCGCAAGCCGTTCGGTCTCACAAAACCGGTGGACTTGCGCCTAACCGCTACAGCGATCCACAGGTAGACAGTGCCATTCCAGGGTGAAGCTGGCTTACCAACGCCAAGTGTGTCCGGCATAGGCGCAGTGAACGCCGAGAACAACGAGGCCGCTCGTCGAGGGATTCACCCCCCTCCTCGCGTCAAGAAAACGCCTCCGCACCCCTTGCTCTCAAACAAAACAATGTGCTAATCTATCGCCTTGCGCCAAGTAAACCATGGACCAAACCGTGTTAAGCGGTCGTCCATTTGAAACTCGACGGGAGCCCGAAGTGGGAACGAAGAAAACGGGAAAAGGGCGACGCAAGGTCGGTCGAAAGAAGCGTCGCATGCGAGCCAAGATCCGTCATCGCAAACGCTAAGTGGCGATTCGTTGCCCAGTGTTTTATGCGGACGCCGGATGGTACGGCGTCTATCTTCTTGCGCATGATCTTGGAATGAATTGCTTTGCGCTAGACTGCGTTTTTCCGGTGAGAACCCGATGCTAACGCGTGGCGGCTGATTTCGCCAACCTTCAATTCGGGGTCCTGATGAAGAACGACCCCGCATCCTTGGTTAGACAGAGCTCTCGTCCGTAGGCCACCGGAGATTGTCGGAGCTCGCTCTGGGCTTCCGGAATCGGCTCAACGGCATTTCGGGTGCCGCCATCAGACCCTATCATGTTGCCTACATGAAGCGATTCCCGGCCCGGCGTTTCCTCGTCGGATAGAATTCCGTCGGGTAAGTGAATCAGCCTAGCCAGGTCCGATGAAGAAAATTCCGCTGCCGAAAACTCGCCGTCGTTTCGATGTTTCGCGAGACGAGAATGGCGTACCGCACATCACCGCGGCCACTTGGTTGGATGCCTTGTTTGGCCTGGGCTACCTGCATGCCCTCGACCGCCCCACTCAACTGCTCTTTTCGCGCAGCGTGGCGAGTGGCCGAGCGGCGGAAGAGATTTCCCACACACCCGAGCTGCTCGAAACCGATCACTTTTTCCGGAGCATCGGCTTACATCTGGATCTGGACACGGAAGTGCGGCGGCTGGACGATCGGATCTTCACTCAACTGACGGCTTATTGCGAGGGCGTGAACGATGCCTTGAAGTCGGTCGGGCGTTCGCTGCCGATGCTAGCCACGGGCTTCCAGCCGCAACCCTGGAATCAGCAATCGATCTTGCTGATCGGCAAGCTGCTGAGCTTCGGCGGGTTGGCCATCAGTCAGATGCAAAACGAGCGGTTGCTGATCGAGTTGATCCATGCGGGCGTGAATGACGACGCCCTCAAGGAGTTGTTCGCGCCGCGTTTGGACAACGTGGACTTCGAGATGATCCGCCGAATACGGATGTCGAATCAATTGTCCGACGAAGCTTTGGAGTTGATCTCCGACCTGCCTCGGCTGGCCGGCAGCAATGCTTGGGCAGTCAGTCCGCAACGCAGTGCCACGGGGCACGCGCTGTTGGCGTCCGACCCTCATCTCGAGATCAATCGACTACCTGCCATCTGGTATGAAGCGGTCTTGCAATGGGATGACCACTATGTGATGGGAGCGACGCTGCCCGGCTGTCCCTTGTTCGCCGTGGCGCGTACGAAAGATCTGGCCTGGGGTGTGACCTATATGAAGGGCGACACGGTCGACTATTTCGTCGAGGATTGTCGCGCGGGTGGCGCGTCGGGGTGGCAGTATCGACGCGGTGACACGTGGCACGACTTCGCGATGCGTGAGGAGGTCATTGGTCGCAAGAGTGCGGAAGAGAAACGTCTGCGGGTCTATTTCAATCCTCAAGGGATTGTCGACGGGCATCTGGACGAGTTGGGTGAAGGACTGCACTTGACCATTTCCTGGAGCGGTATGTACCCGGGCAATGGCAATGCCATCTCGTCGTGGCTGGATGTGATCGCCGCTCCGACGACTCGTGAGGCCATGCGGGTCGCGCGCGATTGCACGCAGCCCACGCTGTGTTGGGTGTTTGCCGACAGCGCCGGACATATCGGGCTGCAAACGTGCGGCCGCATTCCGCAGCGCGGAGGAGGACAGATCGGGCTCGCGCCGATCCCCGCCTGGGACGAAGCGAATCACTGGCAAGGTTTTTTGCCGAGCGAATTGCTGCCCAATCAGTACGATCCCGCCGAAGGCTTTTTGGCCACCGCCAACGAGGAGATGAATCCGCCCGGCTTGCCGTGGCTGGCGACGCAGCCGTTGAACGATTATCGCAAGCGCCGGATTTGCGAACGACTGGCCGAACTGCCCGCCGCCACGATCAACGACATGCAGGCATTACAATACGATTTCATAAGCCTGCAAGCGCGGGATCTTTTGGCGATCTTCCTGCCACATCTGCCACCGGGACGCGTTCGCGAGCGGTTGTCGAACTGGGACGGATCGCATACTCCCGACAGTTATGAGGCATCGCTGTTTCTGCAGTTGTATCGCCATGTGCTGATCGAAGTCTTTGGGCACGAGCAGGGCATTGGCTGGCGGCGGCTGTTGTACATTTGCACACGTGCCGGCTACTCGATGATGGTGCTGGCGGCAGCGGATCGTTTGCTAAAACGGGATGAGTCGGTCTGGTGGCGCGGACGCGACAAAGGCGAACTGATTCGCCGCGCCGGCGAACGCACGGAACACACGCCCGATCAAGCGTGGTCCAGCGTCAACTATTTCCACTTCACGGACCGCTTCTTTGGCAATCATCAGGTCGGTCGCATGCTCGGTTTCAACAGCCGTCGCTATCCCATGCCGGGTAACCATGCCACGCCGTTTCAGGGACACGTCTTGCAGACCGCCACACGCGAGTCGACGTTCGCTCCCTCGTATCACTTCGTGACCGATCTGGGGCGCGACGAGGCTTGGACCAATCTTCCGGGCGGTCCCAGCGAAAGCCGCTTCTCAAAGTTCTATAAGAACGATGTAGCCCGTTGGTTCACCGGTGAATACAAACGGTTGCGCCTAACGGACGAGGGTGCGTGAGGAGGTGGCTACTTTCCGGACTGAGAAGGCTGGGAGGGCTTAATTCAACTCGGTCACGCGTCGCTTCCCTGGAATTGTCACCGACATGGACGGAGGGTCGTTTTCGGCGGCGTCGAAACTCGTTAAGATACGCCAGCGAACTTCCAACCTCTTGTCCGACGGATCTCATCATGCGAAACGTGACGACCTTAGTTCTGGGCGGTGGCCGAGGAACACGTTTATATCCCTTGACCAAGTTCCGTTCGAAGCCGGCCGTGCCGTTGGCCGCCAAGTACCGCTTGATCGATATCCCGTTGTCGAATTGCATCAATAGCGGACTGAATCGCGTTTATGTCCTGACCCAATTCCTCTCGGTCAGCCTGCACCGGCACATTCGGCAGACCTATCGATTCGACGCGTTCAGTGGGGGCTTTGTCGAGCTGCTCGCGGCTCAACAGACGATGGAAGCGGGCACGAATTGGTACGAGGGAACCGCCGATGCGGTGCGAAAGAATCTTCGGTATTTCGATCAGCCGGGTATCGACTATGTGCTGATCCTGTCGGGTGACCAGTTATACCGGATGGACTACCGCGACATGATCCGCACACACATCGATTCCAAAGCCGATGTGACCATCGCGGCCCTGCCCGTGTCGCGTGAGGAGGCAGGTTCCTTGGGCGTCATGCGCGTGGAAGACTCGGGGCGCGTCGCGGGTTTCCTCGAGAAGCCGCAGACCGACGATGAGATTAATCTGGTGCGCACCGATCCCGCTTGGATCGACGCACACGGCATCGAGAGCAAGGGCCGCGAGTGTTTGGCCAGCATGGGAATCTATGTCTTCAATCGCGAGTTCCTGGTCGATGTTTTAACGAAGACGGCTTATCAGGATTTCGGCAAAGAGGTTTTTCCCGCCGCCTTTCGCGCGCGACACGTCCAGGCCCATTTGTACGATGATTACTGGGAAGACATCGGCACGATCAAGGCCTTCTTCGATGCCACGTTATCGCTGGCCAATTCCCATCCACCCTTCGACTTCCACTGCGCCGAAGCCCCGATTTACTCCCGCGCTCGCTTTTTACCGCCAACGTTGTTGGAAGGTGCGACGGTCAAGGGCAGCTTGATCGCCGACGGCTGCACCATTGGACACGGAGCCGTGATCGAGAACTGCGTCATCGGCCTGCGCTGCAAGATTGGCGACAACGTGCGGCTGCGCAACACGATCGTCATGGGAGCCGACTTTTACGAGACGGATCTGCAGCGCGGTGGGAACGGCGATCTGCCGGCGATTGGCATTGGCTCGGGCAGCATCATCGAAGGTGCGATCCTGGACAAGAACTGTCGTATTGGAACGAATGTCCGGATCGTCAACGAAGCGGGGATCGAGAACGGTCCGGACGGGCCCGATTGCGTCATCCGCGACTTCATCCCAATTGTGGTCAAAGAGGCCGTGCTGGCCAACGGCTGGACGCTCTGAGCGTTAGGGCGCGAGCAACAGGCGGCTGGGAGCTTGTAGGTAGCCGATGACTTCGTTCAAGAAGCGTGCGGCAGCGGCACCATCCACCAGTCGATGATCGTACGACAGGCTGAGCGGCATCATGAGCCGGATACTCACCTCATCGTCCACAACAATCGGCATCTGACGTGATCGTCCTACGAGCAGGATGGCTACTTCAGGCACGTTGATGATGGGCGTCGAGTAAGTACCGCCAATCGCGCCCAGATTGCTGATCGTGAAGGTTCCACCCCGTAAATCTTCGAGAGTAAAGTCCCCGGTTCGGGCCTTTTCCGCGATACTCGCGAGCGTGCGGGCGATCCCTGGAATGGACAACTTGTCGGCCTCACGGATCGCGGGCACCACCAGTCCCCGATCCGTATCGACGGCCACCCCGACGCTGATGTAGTCCTTGTAGATGATCTGTCCGGCTTCCATGTCAACGGCGGCGTTGATGGTGGGATGGTCCTTCAAGGCCATGGCCACCGCCTTGATGACGAACGGCATGGAAGTGAGCTTGATCCCCTTGGCGGCATAGTCGGCTTTGCTGGATTGGCGAATGTGCTCCAGATCCGTCACATCGGCGTCGTCGAAGTTCGTGACGCGAGGCACCGTCGTCCACGATTCGTGCATCTTGGCGGCAATCGTGCGACGAATCTTCGACATTTTCTCGACGCGGATCGGTCCCCACGCGTCGGACTCGCGCGTGCCCGCGGAATTCCCGTTCGCATTTAGCTTCGCCACGACCGAGGCTTGTCGGACCACGGCGAGGACATCATCGCGGGTAATTCGGCCGCCTTCGCCCGTCCCCGCCACGTGGGTCAAATCGACACCCACTTCGCGGGCAAACCGTCGCACTGCGGGCCCTGCGGCGACAGCGGCTTCGCTCGTGGTACTCGGCGCGGCGGCGACTGCGGTTTTAGGTTGGGCAACGGGAGCGGAGGCACGAGCGGGAGCTTCCGCCTTGGGAGCAGGGGCTGAGGGAGCCGCAGTGGCACGAGCCGGTTCAACGGATACCGCCGGTTCTGGTTCTTCGACCGGAGGTGCCGCAGGCGGGGCAGTCGACTGTGCCGGTTTGGCGGGTTTGGCTGGCGACTGAGGCGCGCTGGAGGCTGCGGGCTCGATGCTAATCATCGTCGCCCCGATCACGATGGTGTCTCCGGTACTCACATGGACCTCGACAACCGTTCCGGCATGGCTGCTGGGGACCTCGATCGTGGCCTTGTCCGTCTCCAACTCGACGATTCCTTGATCCTTCTCGATCCGATCGCCCGCCTTCACGAGTACTTCCAGAACGTCTCCCGACTCAATGCCGTCGCCGAGCTCGGGAAGTTTGATTTCAATCGTCATGATAATAAGTCCGTGATCTGAGCTCTCAAGTGGTTGGAGTAC
>JBGTHH010000846.1:0-17089 GCA_041746275.1 Pirellulaceae bacterium
CGGGAACGCATGCGATTCGCGAGGTCGTACCGGCTGAGTTTGTGAAGACTTCGCCCCAGGCCGACTCCCATATCGTCAACACGCAAAGCGGCACCGATGTTGTGAATCGCGACTTCGGCAATTTCGCGCTGGTGACGTTGAGCGGGACGAAGTTCAACGACTTGAACGGCGATGGCACGCGCGGCGGTGCTGAACCGGGATTGGCCGGCGTAACGATTCAGCTTGATCTGGGTAATGACGGAACCATCGATCGCACAACCGTGACCGACCAAAATGGCGCGTATAGTTTCGCGGATGTCGGGCCGGGAACGCACGCGATTCGCGAGGTCGTGCCGGCTGGGTTTGTGAAGACGTCGCCCCAGACCGACTTTCATGTCGTCACCACGCAAAGCGGCGCGGATATCCTGAATCGCGACTTCGGCAATTTCGCGACAGCGACGCTGAGCGGCATCAAGTTCAACGATCTCAACGGAGATGGTATCCGCGACGGTAACGAACCGGGATTGGCGGGCGTGACGATTCAACTCGACTTGGGTAATGACGGAACCATCGATCGCACAACCGTAACCGACCAAAACGGCGCGTATAGTTTCGCCGATGTCGGGCCGGGAACGCATGCGATTCGCGAGGTCGTACCGGCTGAGTTTGTGAAGACTTCGCCCCAGACCGACTCCCATATCATCACCATGCAAAGCGGCGCGGATGTCGTGAACCGTGACTTCGGCAACTTCGCGACGGTGACGTTGAGCGGGATCAAGTTCAACGATCTCAACGGAGATGGTATCCGCGACGGTAACGAACCCGGACTGGCCGGCGTGACGATTCAGCTTGATCTGGATAACGATGGCACAGTGGATCGCACGACCGTGACCGGCGCGGATGGTGCGTACAGTTTTGCCGACGTGGGACCGGGGACGCACTCGATTCGCGAGGTCGTTCCCGCTGGATTCGCTCCCACCACGGCACCTCATGTCGTGACGTTACAAAGTGGACTGAACGTGGCTGACCTGCACTTTGGCAATCGAGCCTTAGAGCGATCGAGTAGTCTCTCCGGGTTCGTGTTCGCGGATACGAATCTGGATGGAATCTTTGACGCGAATGAAATCGGGCTTCCGAACGTGACGGTGACGTTGAACGCGGCGGACGGCGCGACCCGACAGGTGCTGACCGGCCCCGATGGTTGGTATCACTTCGAAGACTTACTTCCGGGCGTTTACTCGATCACCGAGACGCAACCGGCTTCGTTCGTGGATGCCAGCATCTCGCTGGGCACGGTGTTCCCCAGCAACGAGTCGCGGGGAACCACGATGGGACTGAATCAATTCAACCAGATTCAACTGCAGGAGGGAGATGTCGGCGTTGACTACAACTTCGGCAATAACCTGCGGGCGGTGACGAAACGGATGTTCCTCTCGTCGGTCGATCCGCGTCAGGAGTTATGCGAGCAGATGGGGCTCACCTGCGTTACGGTGCGCGCGACCGATGGCAATGATCAAATCCGGTTTGAAGTCGAACAGGATCTTTTACGAGTCACGGTGAATAGCGAGCCGTCACGAGAGTTTCTGCGGGCCGATGTGGATCTCGTCATTATCGATGGACGCGGCGGAGAGGACGAGATTGTGATTGTGGGGAGCGACGCCGACGAGGTGGCTCATCTGCTTCCTGGGCAAGCCGCCTTCTCCAGTTCCGATTATGGCGTGCTGGCGGTCAATGTCGAACGCACTCACGTGGACGCTCGCGGCGGTAACGACTTGGTGGTGTTTCGCGATTCTCCAGGAGCCGATGCGCTGCGCGTCACGGCTAATGGCGCGGAACTAGAAACGGAGCTGAACTTGCTCGCACGGGCGGTGGCCTTCGAGCGACTGCGAGCGGTTTCGCTGCCCGATGGCCGAACCGATACTGCGCAAGTTGATTCCGCGATTGAACTGGTCGGAGATTGGGTGACGATTTAGCGCGTCGGAACGGCCGTGCCGCAGCCTCGCGACTTAGAACCGGTACTCGAGCGACAAATTGAGCCCCTGGACCCAGACGTCGGTGACCACTCCCGGGAACTCGGGACGTGAGATCCCATTCAAACCACCCGGCGCGAGTTGGCTAAGATTCAAATCCGTGTCGATCTGATCCCCGGCCCGCGCGACTCGGCTCCAATAGATAAACGTGTAGCCAATCATGGCGCGCAGGTTATGCGTCACGTTGTAACCCGCCGTCAACGTCAGCTCGGGAATCATCGAGAAGTTGTTTTGTTCATAGATGCCAATGTTGGTCTGTTGGGCCAACAGACCGGAGGGAGTGGTCACAACGTCCGCGGGCCCGCCGGGTACGGGGACGGTCACGGTGGTCGAGCCATCAATGGCGACGCGCGAGTGGGTGTTGCCGACAGCGACCTTGGTGAGCAGTTCTAACGTCCAGTTACAATGCCGCAGCTCCGTCACGACTCCCAATTCGGCACCGTGAAATTGATTCTCGGTTTGGAAACGATCAAACTCGCTGAGTGTCGTCCCCACGGCCAAGCCACCACCACCGGTCAGCGTGCGTTTGAAATCGGTGATCAACAGATCGTCGTCCAATTGGGTGTAGCGGTAGCCCACCAGATAGTCGACGCGATGCGGCAGGCGACTCAACGCATGACGATACAGGATTTCGGCACCGTGCATGCGAGTTTGGGCGGCGACCGAGATGTTGCCTTCCAACTCGCCGGGAAACGCGGCCAATTCGGCGTCCTGTCCCTCGAAGCCGGGTTCCACGTTAAAGAATGGTCTGGCTAGGATGGGAAACGCGGTGCTGTCGAAGCTGGCAAAGGTATTCCGGTCGGCGAGCGCCCAGAAAGTGGCTTCCACACCTGAGGCGGCGCACGAGTCGAACCACGTGCCGACGTTGATGCGTCCGCCAGGACGAATCTGGTCGGTGAGATCGGCGTTGCCAAACAAGACCGTCGTCGTGGGCTGCCCTAACAATCCCGCTACATCGCGCGCGGTGCCGGGGGTGCTGGTCGTGACCAATGCGGGCGTCGAAAAGCCATCGACGGTCCACAGCAGATACTCGCCACGAATCCAACGGCAATGCGCGGGGGGAGCCATCCCCTTGGATTGCGTCGGCACGGCAAAGTCGAAGGGTTCCTCAAGTATCTCCACATCGCCGACACGAGCTGGCGGAGTGTAGATCTCCTCTTGAGCGGCCGCAGGCCGTACTGCGGGGCGAGTCGAAGTATCGATATAGGTGCCAAGTCGCTGTGGTTGAGCCTGCGCTGTGGATACCAGCAGGCAGAAACCGGCCAGCCCGAGTAGAGCGTCGCTGATAATCCGCGACCGACGTGGATCAGACGGCTGTGGCTCGCGTGGCTTGTGTGCTGAGTCAGGCATAGGTTTCTCGCGAGGACAACTCGCCGGAACTTAGTGAACGTCAAACACGACTTGTTACGTTGACCATGGAAATGTGACAGGCAAGAGTCCCCAGCAGCTCTTCGAACTCGAGCGCCGACATCTGTGACATGGGAGTCGCCAGGAATTGGGCGAGCACAGCATCCGCAGCGCGATGCAGACGCGTGGCGCTTGGTTGGTTCAACGAGGCCACCCATGTTGCTCGATCCTCGCGCAGTCGCTCGCTACGGGCTTCGCGACGATCCACGAGTGTCGGCTCCGAATTCGTATGTGGCAGGGAGTTGGGGACGTGAAGCAATCGGTCGCGAACCACCGGCTCGGGATGTGGCCCCATTTCCTCAGACTTCAATCGTGAGGCCGCCGAAGAAGGCTGGTGTGGATGAGCCAGCGTCTCGTCAGTCGTACTCGGCGGAATTTGTGACAGACGCACGTTCAACTGGCCAAGCGATCCCAGCTCCACCGATTGGGACATGGCAGCATCGTCGGACACACCGATTTCAACCGACTGGGGTACCTCGACAGTTTGTTCGATGAAGAACGTCGCATCGGATAGCGACGTGTCTACCGTTGGCGTGGATTTCGTTGGCGTGGACAGCGCTGGAGATGCCACTTCGAGTGGCTGTTGCGGTGCTGTGACGGTGATGAACTGCGCCTCGAAATCGATTTGTGAGTTCGCCAGTGTGGCGGTCGGCGACAACACAATGCTCGAGCGGCCCTGGGTGACTGACAATAAGGAGCTCTCGACTTCGCTCAATGCTTGAAAATGCAGAAGAGCAAAGCGTTCCGGACCTTGATCGCCGATCGGGCGACCGAGATTGGCGAATGGCAGGCTGGCTCCCGCCAGGTTTGTGATCGTGCCCGACGAATTGTCGAGTGTTCCAGTAATCATCACCGGGAGATCGGGCGAGATGATTTGACGTGGATCGAAGGGAGCGGAAATCTCACTTAAGGCATGCGGATCCCAAGCGATATCGAGCGCGATGCCACCAAAGCCTTTGGCCAAGGGATGCAGTTCATGTGCCGTGATCTCGGCGAAGAATGTCTCGCCGACCCGCACAACATCATCCTCAAGTCGCTCGCCAGGAACGCCGCCGGCATCTTCATATAAGTTGACGGCAAATGCAGCGAGGGCCAACAACGAGCGGTCTTCCAATGTCTCGAACCGCAAGCGAGCCGATCTGTGCCGCCGATTCGACTTCCTTGTCATCTCGGCCTCCACGTCATTCCTATCGAGCCGCGCGAGCTGAATCGCCGCGTAGCGAGGGGGCGGGAGTGTCAGATATCGTGCGTGGCTTGTCAATAGTGAATCGTCATCAATCACGAGCAGTCGCGTCTTCGTCGCGTCGAATTCGATGACGATTATGTCCGCGTCTGTCGACCAGCTCTGACATCATTGCCAGACCTGCCAGCAATTCGCCTTGACGAAAGTCTGGCAAAGTTGTTCAATGCGCGAACTTAGGTGAAGCGAAGCAGGTGGCCGACAACGGTAAACTACATTGTCCTTACCGTTGTGTCCTGTCGGTTCCCTAGGGACACCGAGGATTGGACGTGAATCGCAGGAGTGGTTCACGAGAGTTAACCGAGCTGCTCCTTGTCGGGTGCCAAGGAGAAGCCGATCATGGAACCTGTCACCCGTTATCAGGAGCCACGTAGATGGCAACAAAGAAACCCGCGAGCAAGACGGCCGCACCAAAGACGACGGCAACTCGTTCGCCCAAGAAGGCTACAGTGACCAAGACGACCGCGACTCAGTCTCCTAAGAAGAAGGCTTCGACCACAGCGAAGCCCGCCACGAAGGCGACGACTGCGAAGCAGTCCCCGAAGGCGACGCCCGCCACGGCCAAGCCGGCTGCGAAGAAGACTGCCGCTAAGAAGTAGCGGCGCGTTCTCCGCTTGGATTACCACGAGACAGGTCGGCGCGACTAGTTTTAGGAGCGCCGACCTATTTTTATGCCTGCGATCAAAGAGGCTACCGTCACCGGGAGCCACCGTGCTGCGGATTCGGGGGCGTTGACGAAAACTGCTGTCAACGCTATGGTTGCGTCAACACTCACTTCATTCCCCGCCAGCGTTTTTCACAACACTTATGCCACCCAAGGCTCCCCCTCCCGCGACCAGTTTCGAGGACATGGACTTGTCCCCGCAGATGCTGAAAGCACTGCGACAAGCTAATTACGAGGCTCCCACTCCGGTTCAGGCAGGGGTCATCCCCGCCGCCCTCGAAGGTGTGGATGTGATCGGTCAGGCCCGCACCGGCACGGGTAAAACCGCTTCGTTTGTGATTCCCATTCTCGAAGATCTGCTCCCCAAACGCGAAGCTCCCGATGCCCAGGCGTTGATCTTGGTGCCGACTCGCGAGCTCGCGGTGCAAGTGCGCGATGAAGTGGTCAAGCTTTCGTCCGCGAGACGCGTGAACTGCGTGGCGCTCTACGGTGGCAAGCCCATTCGCGGTCAGATCGAGAAGCTGAAGGAAGGTGCTCAAGTCGTCGTCGGCACTCCCGGTCGGGTGCTCGATCACATCGGACGTGGGACGTTCAAATTAGATGACGTGTGGTGCGTGGTGTTGGATGAAGCGGATCGCATGTTGGATATCGGTTTCCGTCCGGACATAGAGCGGATCTTGCGAAAGTGTCCGACGGATCGCCAGACGTTGCTCTTAAGTGCCACGGTGCCGCCACCGATTTTGAAGCTGGCCGAACGCTACATGCAGGAACCGATCATGCTCGACTTCTCGATCGGTGACATCGCGGTCGAGACCATCGAACAGTTTTACTTCACCGTGGACCAGGATCGGAAGTTCGACTTGCTCGTGCGACTGCTGGAACGCGAGCAGCCCGTCCAAGCCATCATCTTTTGCCGGACCAAACGCGGCGTCGATCGGCTGGTCAAGCGACTCTCCAAGACGACCAAGAGCGTCGATTGTATTCACGGGGATTTGCCGCAGGGATCGCGCGATCGCGTTATGCGGGACTTTCGCGGTGGAGAACTGCAAGTGTTGGTCGCCACGGATGTCGTCGGTCGAGGAATCGATGTGTCGGGAGTTTCGCACATCATCAACTTCGATCTGCCCGCCTTCTGTGATGACTATGTGCATCGCGTGGGCCGCACCGGCCGCATGGGTCGCGACGGCGTCGCCTACACCTTCGTGTGCTCGGACGAGGGTCCTCAATTGACACGCATCGAGCAACGCATCAACTTGCTGTTGAAGCGGGACGAAATTGAGGGCTTCACGACTTCGGCTCCGGTGATTGAAGAGCCGGCCCAGGTCAAGAGCGACGCTCCGCCGCCTCCCGAGTCGGCCATGAAGCGACGTCCCAAACGCTATCGACGCGGTCTGTGACGATCTAACGCGGCACGCCGAAGAGTTTTTCCAGACCACGGTTCAGTTGCTTGTTGACTTCATCGCCAATCACCTGATTCGCGGCTCCGGTCAACGTCTGCTGGGTGATTTGTCGCAAGGCACCTTGATCGAGCTGAGGACTCGATAGCGTACCGCGAATCGGAATCTGCAGCACTTCGCCGCGTAGGGATGCGAGGTAGCGACTCTTCGTCAGCCACTCGTCGCGAATGGGAACTTCAGCGACCAGGGAAAGCGACTGATCGGTCCCCACCGACCCACTGGTGCGGATGACCACATCTTTTACCGACATCTGCATGCCTTGGTGGTAGACACGATTCTCCGCCATTCGAAAGCCGATGCGCTGCGGGGGTAGATCCAGCCAGCGATCGGCCTGCGACGTGGATGCGCCCAGTGGATTTCCTTCGGACAGACCTTTAATCTGTGCCGCCAGCCACAGCAATTGCTGCGATAGCGGACCCGGTCCAATTTGCGCGGCGTGAACTTCTAAGACCCCTTCCACCTCACCGGAGCTGGGCAGATCCACAGGAATCGACGCTCTTTGCAAGGTTACCGAGAAGGTTCCCTCGGCGGCCGTGGCATCCGCGACTAATGGCGCGACATACTTCAGCCATGTCGTACACATCTGGGGCGAAATGCGTACCTTTTCGACGACCGGTCCAGCGGGAAGGGTGATGACCATTGGCGTCTGATCGAGTCGCACTTGGGGAGCCAAGCGGATGCGGCCTTCGCTCACTGGCAAATCGATAGGCGCGATGGTAAGTAGTCCGTCCGCCAACTTGGCATCTAGTTCGCCATTTCCAATCGTCAATCCGTGGACGGTGGCGGACGTCCAACCAAGACTTGCTTGGGCCAGCATTTCAATCAGCACGGAGACTGACGCTGGTTGCGGAACCGTTGTTCCGCCCACCGTGGAAATCGGATGCAAGGCGCGACTCGCGACATCCACCTCGGCGGCGAACAGCGGCCCGCGAAAGCTAAAGGGACGAGTGCCTTGTCCGGCAACTTGAATCGAATCGCCAAGCTGAGGACGCAGACGCGCGGATAACTTTTGGAGATCATAAGCCAACTGCCCATCGAGCTCCGTAATGCAGCGTTGGGTGACTCCCGTGATCTTGCCTTGAGCCGCCAAGCTCACCGTTTCCCCAGCCGCTTCGATCCGCGACAGGTTGACATTATCCGCAGCGTGATCATAGGTCATCACGGCGGACAGTTTCAGTTTGGGTTCCTCCCATTGACGATTCCAACGGCCAGTCGATGGGCCAGAGGCGTTGGGCGGCACGTTCGTGGTAGTGGCGGTCAGGTAGGCGAAGTTCGTGATGTCGGCGGTTGCCTCGGCGGACGTCACACCTTGTTCCACGCGTAGCACGAGATTACCGGCCGCCTGTCCTTGAAACTGTTGAGTCGTTGGTTGTTGCGGATTGTTGAGCCAACCGTACAGACGTCCGACATCACCTCGGTAGTTCATACCACCGGCAACCTGCACGCCCGTCTCGTTGGAGCGTATCGCCAACTGCTGCGCGCGCAGCGACAGTGAAGTGCTTGCCAGAGTCGTGTCGGGGGAATTAAACGTCTGAGTCGCTTGCTCCCACACGCCTTGCGTCTCCAGTTGCACAATCGGTTCGCGAATGAACATCGTGCCATTGGCCGCCTGGAAATCGGTCAGATGGATCTTGGCTTGCGTGAGCTGAACTCGATCGTCGGCGACGCTGGCCTTCGCCGTCAGGTCGATCGCTCCATTTAAGTCCCATTCGAGAACTACGATCGGCTGTAATCGCGCCATCCAGTGTGCAACGTCACCGGTCAGTCGAGCTTCGATCGGCCAAGCGGTTGTGGACAGCGTGCCGGCAGGCGGAGCCAACATTCTAAGATCGAGTTGATCTTGGCCAGATCGAACCTGTAGGTTGCCCTGTTCAACGATTCGTAAGCCATGTTCGGCGAGGTTGCCGATTCCGTTCCATTCGACGGATAGCCGATCCTCGCGCCAGGCGGGTCGATTGGCCGAGACCAATTCGAATTGCTGGGCTGTGGCCGCCGCCTCCAATTGAAGTCGTTGGGCGTCAAGTTTTCGCCAGTTCAGCGTTCCATCGAGTTGCCCCGCCAGACGCAGGTCGCCCAAATCGACAAAACGACTCACCTCGGCGGCAAAGCGAGCAAAGTCTCCTTGCAGCGTGGCAGAGCCCTGATCCGAGGTTCCGGTGGCGGTCGCCTTCAGAAAGCTCGAGTCGCACGCCAGTTTGTCCCACCGGATAACGCCATCCAGATCGCGAGCCGCCGCCGTGAGCAACACCGGCTGCTCCCAGACCAGCCGCCGTCCCTCGTGCATGGCCGCGAGATTGCGAGCCTCGATCCGACCATCCCAACGCTGTCCGCTAACCTCACGATCACTCGCGTACGCAAGCGTGACTTCACCGGTGGCCACATGGGTTCCCGGGCGAATCTTGAGCGTCTGGGGCAGCATCTGCGCGATCCGCGCCAAATCGAGCTGTCCGTCGACACGGAAGCGACTGTAGAGAAGTTGTCGCAACAGATCAGCAGACCAGTTCTCACCCGAGGAAGACGTCAGCACTGCCGCACCCTGTGCCGTAAGTTGTCCTACATCGGAAGTCACCTGGGCTTGTTGTACCTGCCAGGTGTCGCCTTGCTGAGTCACTTCGCCAGCGGCATTGAACGATGCCAAGGTAACTCGGTCGGTGCCCAACCACTGGGGTGCCGAGACTTGCAGATTGCGAATCGCCAGTTGACCCACCCGCGCGATCGTGCTCGCCGCTCCCCAATCGACCAACACATCACCATTGAGCACGCCCGCCGCACTGACACCGGGCAGTAGCCGCGCCAATGCTGGACTGGCCAGTTCCAAGGGCAAGTCGGTGGCCTGGATGGATAAGTTGCTCTTGCCGGCCGCCGTCTCCGCGTTGCGCTGCCAGAGCAATTTCGCCGCCAATTGGCTGGCGGAACTTGTCGGCGAGTCGATCTGCGTGTCGACCTGGAGCGTTAACGGCAAGTTCGCATTCTGTGGCAGGCCGACCGTGGCCTGTATCTTGTTGGCGGTCCATTGGCTACGCGTCGTCGTATCCGTAACTTGAATCAAGCCATCCTGGATCTGAACTTCGAGGCCCATCGCGGTCGGTTCATCCGACGGCACCAACCAGGGTGCGATCGCGTCCTCCAAATTGCTACCGTCCGCGCGTAGGTTCAAGTGGAGAATCGGCTGTTGCACATGAATCGTACCGAGATCCGAGTAATTACTAAGCAAGGCCAACAGAGACTTGTCCAAACGAATCGATGCTACTTCGGCCAATCGTTCGCCCTGGGCGTCGGTAACGACGATGCTTCGCGCCGTCAAACCGGATAACCAGCTTGCCGAGATGGAATCGATCACAACGGTACCGGTAAAGTCGCCGGTCGCAGCCGCGAGAATTCGCTGCTTGAGCGGACTGTTGACGATGATCGCCGGAGCGAACCACACCAAGACTCCCAACAACACGCCACCGATGAAGACCAGCGGCTTGCGAGACCTCGCTGGCCGATACGCCGTGTAGGCAGGAGTTTCGAAACTATGCTTAGCCATGCTCGACCTCGTTGAGTTAGTTCCGCGTGTCGTCGGCTCGGCCACGCGCGACGCTTTGCGAGGGGAGCAGTCCGAGGTAGGCAAATAGGTTCGAGATTTCCTCCAAGGTAAGGTCGTTAAGCAAACCATCGGGCATGGCCGACTTAGGACTCGGAACGATTTCGTCGATTTCATCGGCCTGGACGGTTACTTTCTCTCCATTGCTTTGCAGGATCACTTTCGCGCCCGCTGCCCCCGCTCCGACGATCCCGGTGTACGATTTCCCGGTGTGAGTCACCACGGTCTTCGCGGCGTATTGTCCCGAGATGACGTGGGAGGGGAAGAGAATCGACTGCAACACTTCCTTCTTCATGAAACGTTTGCTAATCGTCGTCAGGTCGGGCCCCAGCGACTCTCCATCATTGCCGTAACGGTGGCACTTGATGCACTGAGCCTTGGCATAGACCACGGAACCCTGTGCCACGGAGCCTTGAGATCCCGCTTCGCTGGTGAGATGTGCCAATAGCTCGTCGTACTGCCACTTACTGGTCGTGCTGGAGACTGGCAACTCGGGCGCGGCGAGGTCCGGGTACTTTTTGACAAACCAACGTTGCCACTCTTGCAGGGCGACTTCCCAGGTCGCATCGGCGTCCGCGACCTGCATCCCCGTCCAATGTCGCAGCAGGTCGACGGCATTCTGAGCGCCGTTTTCCCGAAGTTCCAGTCCGCGCAAGATCACTTGGCGAAAGAACTCGGGATCTTCGGGCAGGAAGTCGACCTCTTGAAGTTTGACGAGCACTTCCTGGGCTGCCGCTCCTTCGAGGATAGGCAAGCTGTTGATCAAGTAATCCCAGTTGTCACCGTCCGGTGCTTGAGCCAAGCCCATGGTCACGGCTTGGCGATGTTCGGGGTCGGCGTCCCAAATGGCGCGCAGGTACGTCATCGCTTGTTCCGACCCACTGCGTGCCAAAACCGCGACAATGCCGACGCGCAGCGCTTTGGCGGCTGGAGTGATTTCCTTACGCACACGCTGATCGAGTTGTGCTAATTCCGCTAGAGTTGGCTCATCGAGTTCGACGGGCAATCCGTACAACGCACCCAAGGCAGCCCGCGGCCACTCCGCTCCGCGCGCTAACACGGCGCGACTGTCCTCGGGCGACAGGGATTTCGCCAAATCCATCTGCACATTCTCGATATAGCCCTTGTAGCTCCCGCCTCCCGCCTCCTGGCTAGCCGCTTGTAGGAACTCGAGCAGGCGAATACGATCACCGGGTTGCCAACCTTGGTTTACGAAGCTGAGGTGCAGAGCCAAATGGAGTCGCTCGACGGGATTGGCTTCCGACTCAAGGTAGGCGAAATAACGCTCGCGCGGTTCACCGACTTGCAGATAAGCCAGCAATCGAATCAGTTCCCGATTCATGGTTGGGTCACCCGAGGGGAACTCTTGTCCCAACAGGACACTCAATTCCGGCATTTCGTCCGGGCCGATCTCGGCACGCTGCAACGCCACCTGAGCGACGCGTAGCATGTCGGTGAAATCGTGATCCGACACGAAGCCCGCCATGAACTCCTCGAACCGGGCTAACACGGCGCGCGATTGGGTCTCGCTGGGTTCGGCGATCAGCAGTGCCAGACTGCCTTGGATGAACAGTCGGTGATCGTCCGAGCTCAGCACTTCGTCACGCCATTGATCGCTCGGCATTCGCTCCAATAATCGACGAGCCGCCCAGACCTCGGCGCGATCGTCGGAGACCAACAGTGGTTTTAGCTCCCGTAGCGTGACGTTCTGCCCGGAACGTAACAGGGCTTCGCAGGCTTTACGCCGCACCGTGCGGTCACTGTCGGCGAGCAGTTCTTGCAATCGATCGGCAGTCTTCGGAGTGGCATGCAAGCCCATCATCTCCGTCGCTTTGGCCCGTACCATCTCGTTGGCGTCTTGAGACAGGAGGATGAGCAAGTCGCTCGACGGTGGCGGCCCAAACAGATGCATGAGATCGAGCGCGCGGGATCGATAGTACCACGGATTGTTCTTGCTACGGGCGACGCCTTGGATTTGGCTATCCCAAGTCGTGCTCAACGACTTCTGGACTCCGGCAATGTTCTGCCGGGCCCAGGCGCTGTGCAACTGAGGCTGGCGAATCGCGGCACTGATGCCTTCTCCCAAGTCGCTGACCGCGGTGGGAATCTCGCCTTTCCAGGAGACACGAAAGAGACCACCGTTGGTACCGCGCCCGCCCGTCACGAAGTACAAGGCGCCATCGGGCCCCACTTCCAGATCGGTCACGTTCAGCGGTTGGCCCTCCAGGAAGACTTCACTGGTGGCGGAGTATGTCGCGCCACTCGGTTTCAGTTCCACGGCGAGAATGCGGCCCCGCGACCAATCCGCCAGGAACAAGCGGTTTTGATACCGCACGGGAAACGCGTAGTGGTTGTAGAACGCGGCTCCCGTCGGCGAGCCTCGACCGGTGTCCAAGACTTCCGGCAAGCTATCGACATAGTAGTTGGGCCACTTGGACCAGCCGCTGCGCCAGCCAAACTCCGCTCCCGGCGTGACATGATACAGCCGCGTGGGGCGATACCACGTGGTGCCCATGTCCGATTCCATGTCGCTATCATGAACGAACAATTCTCCTTGGCGATTGAAGGCCAAGTCGTAGGCATTGCGCAAACCGCCGCTCACGACTTCGACGTGCTTGCCTTCGACATCGGTGCGCAACACGACACCACCCGGAGCCTTCACGTCATTCGCATGGCCGCCCGGATCCTCATAACGCGGCACCAAGTCACCTTCGTAGTAATTGGAATAGGGACTCTTGTCGCCGAGCTCCACATTCGCATGGGTGTGGTTGCCCACGCTGACATACAACATGCCATCGGGACCCAGAGTGATAGCATGCGCACCGTGCTCGCCACCTTGACCTTCGAACTTGAACAGCGTCTGGATGTCTTCCAGAGTGCCATTGCGATCCTTATCGGACAAGCGATACAGGGCTTCGCCATCCGGGCCATCGGCGGTGACAAAGACGTCTCCATTCAGCGCTAACACGCCTTGGCAATTCTTGACCTTATCACAGTAGACCTTGACCTTGTCGAGCGTGCCGTTGTTATCGCTGTCGTGAATGAGCAGCAAAGGTCCATCGCTACGTCCAGCCAGGACATGCCCGAATTCGCTGAAGGTCATGGAGATCAGCGATCCCGTGGCCTCGCCATCCAATAGCTCTTCGACGGTAAACTCCTTGTCGATCTTGAAGCGTTCCGTCCGAATGGTACTTTGGTTGGTAGCGACCTGCTCGCGCAAATCCCAAGGTGCCGTTTGACCAAGTTGCCCGAAGACCTGAGCCTGATCCCAGCGCGTGTCGTTGTAGAGGGCGGTGTTCCACAAGGGCAGGACCGTGAGATTGGTCTTCCAAGATTTATCCGACGAGTAGACTTCCCAGCGGCCGCCGCGCTCCTTGACCGCCACGCGCACCGCGAGTCCAGCGGTCGAGCCACGCGAATTGATGACTCGCACGCCCACCACGTTCGCGCCGCGTGTCAGATACGGCGAGATGTCATACTCAAACAGTTCCGCAGTCCCGCTTCCACTTCCCATTCGCCGACCGTTCAGAAACAACTCGTACTGATCGTCGGCGATAATCGTAATGCGTCCCTCTTCGGGGGTCTGCAAGGAAATCAATTTGCGGAAGTGGCAAACACCCTCGGGGATCTTGTCCTTAGTGTGCTCCGGCGACCAGATCCATTGTGCCTCTTGGGCCACGCCGTCATCGACGATGGCCATCCACGCGAAAGCGAACAACAGTGTCGCGATGGGAGATACTCGCGATATTAGCGTGTGGCGGTTTGTCATCGGTAACCTCAACACCAGGGAGAAAGTTAGGAACACGCAGCGCCCGGCACCGCTTAGACTATTTTCAAAATAGGGCGGGACAGTACCAGGAACTGGTACGACGACGCAAGGCGAATTTAAGAAAGACGCACAGAGGAATCTTGCTAGCGCGTTGTCCAGGCTAAGAGTTAGAGTTGGAGTACAGCCTTCAGGCTGCTAATTACCGGCTAGAGCTGGAACTCCAACCCGGAGACTTAGTATTGACAGAGCACTAGCGCCTTGCAGGTCGCGGTTTTCGACCATCTGCGATCATGGGTCAAGTCAATACATCGGAACACTAGAAACGCTCTCCGTTCCAGAGTCGCTGATAGACTTGGCCGATCTGAGCAGCCTCCCGTTCTAACGCGAAGTGCTCGACAACATGCTGCCGAGCACTCTGCCCCATGCCTGCCAGTCGTTCGGGAGTCTTCGTAATTTCCAGGATGGCCTGGGTTAAGGGATCGATCTCACCGACCGGAACGACATGTCCCGTCTCACCTTCGACAATCATGTCGGCGAACGCTCCGGTATGCGACGCCACGACCGCTACGCCGCTGGCCATCGCCTCCAGGGGAGTCATGCCAAATCCTTCATATCGGGGAGGAGCGACGAGCAGTGACAGGCGTCGCATCATGGCGGGCATCTCATTGGATGGAATCTCGCCTAGAAAGAGACACCGATCCGTAAGGTTCGCTGCCTGCAGCCTGGCTCTCAAATTTTTCTCAAACGCTGCCTCCCCAGGAGTTGCGCGCCCGATGATAATCGCCGTGAATTCAGGGCGTTGTGGGAGCACACGGAGCATGGCCTCCACAAAGAGGTCGGTCCCTTTTTCCTTGCGGACCCGCCCGACAATGCCGATTCCGTAACGCCCACCATAACCCAACGCCTCCCAGTCCCGTTGCCGATCCGTCGAGGGAACGAATCGATCCACATCGACCCCATGGGGAACGACTGCGGCCACATGAGGGACAAAGCGCGCGGCCGTCGCGGTCGTGGCGATGACGGCGTCCATGCGCGCAATCAGCGCTCGGGGCACGATCGAATGTCGGCGTATGGCGGCCGATGTAAAGACAAGTCGAATGGGGAGTCGCAGAATGTCACGGCCAAACAGGCCCGCGAGCATTTCTAGATTGCGACGCACATGCCAGATTGCGAAGGGGCGATGCTGGGGTCTCCTGCGGCAGACGCTGAGTGCCTTGTGCAATGGTATCGGCGGCGGGGCCAACGGCAGGGGTGCCCCAACCAGTTGCAGCGAATGCAAATGCACTTGCCGAGAAACGACGCCGCTGGCCGTCGCGGAGACTCCCGTGAAACGACGATGAAAGCAGGTGACGAATAACTCGGGGGATAATCGTGACTCGGCGGAACGCTGGTCTTCCGACAACCGACCTCCCAATGGCTGTTCAACAATCTTTCCCGCCGTTTCCGCTGTCAGTGAGGAACTCATATAAACTTCTCCACTCCCTGATCGGCAAGTCGGTGTTCGCGGTCATTCACTTCATCCGCCGGCGTAATCGATTACGCGCAGCGTTTCAACGCTGATTGCTCCACGGGCATTCCTTGTGGAAACTCGCGAATGAGTCGCACGGCCGCGGACCAAGCCAGCTCGCAGCCTGCCACGTCGCTCGCTTGAAGCCAACGACCGTGCCGCGTCTGATCCGTTCGAAAGTGATCCACCACACGTTCGCCCATCCCGATGAGCGATTGACGAACGACCTCGAGCTTGGATCGTCGTCGTCGTCGAGTTCCGTATTGGGGATCCCGCAAGTATCCAAACTTGTCGTCAATGAATTGGTCCGCCGTTAATTGATCAATTCCCGCTCGAACGAATTGATCGACGAGACCATGTTTGAACTGCTGGTAAATCCGTTCCGAATCAGGCTGCAGGCCGGTTCGCACGGAGAAACCGGCGTTCGTCTTATGCCGCTGCCTTATCGAGTACATGACTGGCTGCACGGTGAGCCGCCCACGCAGCACGCTCAATTGAGAGAGCAGCATTTCCGATGCTAGAAGCGAAACTTGGGAATTGGAATTAGCTGCCGTAATCCGATAATTGTCAAGCAGTGTGTCGGTTCGATATACGGCATAGAAACTGGAAAATAAATGCTTGGCCATCTGTCGACAGCGGTCGAGCGGTCGCTCGTGTTCAATGGAATATCCTTTCAGAACCCGCAGGCCATTGCCATGCCACGGCGCAGGTGCCGTGTTCAATTGAACTGTGCGTCCCATGGCGGCTGAGTATTCCGGGGCACGCTGTAGCAACTCCAAGCAGGACCACACCGCGTCGGGAAACAAGAGATCGTCGTCCCCACAGAACACCACGTACGGCGACCGTACCTGTTCGAGGCCGAGCACGCACTTGTCGACGAAACTCAGGTCGAAATGCCGGTAGGCGATGTTCACTATCGATCGTCGGGACTCAATAACGGCCAAATTTTCCGTGGCCGCCGCGGAACTACTCGAATCGATCACCATGAACGAGAAGGTCGGAGGAAACTGTGAATAGAACTCGAACAACCGCCGCAGGAACTGCGGCCGATTGTGCGTGGGCACCAAGCAGGTGAGGTGATCTTGAGGCCGGACCATATTTATCCTATTGACCAACCGACGCTGTCAAGCACAACGCTTTACTTGAGAATGATCGGATGGCATTCCCAGAGGAAATTCTTGGATGAGCTGGACGGCGGCGTACCACATTGTTTCACATCCCACCAAATCGCGGGCTCGGACGAAACGTCGATGCCGGTTGCGAGCCGGTCCCCACCAGCCTGCTGCCTTATCCCCGATCCGATGCAGCGCGCGAAGAAATTGACGAGTCACCTTTGCGGTCGATCGCGGTCGTCGGTTGGCCCAGTCGGGTTCGCGGAAATAGTCGTAGGTGTCCTCGATGAATCGCTCCGCCTCCCTATGATCGACACCCGCCTCGACGAACTGATCGG
>JBGTHH010000847.1:0-6751 GCA_041746275.1 Pirellulaceae bacterium
AGGAAGTTATCCAGGGTTATAAGAAGGCCGACAACGATACTGGTTCGCCAGAAGTTCAGATCGCCATCCTCACCACCCGGGTCAATAGCCTGACCGAACACCTTCGTACTCACAAACGAGATTACGCCAGCCGGCGCGGTCTGTTGGCGATGGTAAGTCGCCGTCGTCGTTTATTGGACTACCTGCGCCGGGTCGATGCACAGCGGTATCTCGACATCATCGGTCGGCTCGGCATTCGGAAGTAATCGCCATCGACCCACCTGTCTCCAATGCCAGGACGCATGCAAAGGACAGGAATTGACGTGAAGGTTAGCGTAGAAAAACAGATCGGAAAAAGTACTCTCTCATTCGAAACCGGCTTTTTAGCCAAGCAAGCGGCGGGTGCCGTGATCGCACGCTACGCGGACACGGCGGTGCTGGTGGCGACGACATCCGGTCCCCCGCGGGGAAATCAGGATTTCTTCCCACTCACTTGCGATTATCGCGAACGTAGTGCGGCGGCAGGCAAATTTCCTGGCGGTTTCATCAAGCGCGAAGGTCGACCCTCGACCAAGGAGACGCTTACCTCGCGACTGATGGATCGGCCGATTCGCCCGTTGTTCCCCAAGGGCTACTTCCATGAAGTGCAAGTCCAGGCAATGGTCGTTTCCAGCGACAAGCAGAATGATGCCGATGTCATCGCGATGAATGGAGCCTCAGCGGCACTGCATATTTCGCCGATGCCATTCCAGGGTCCCATCGCTTCCGTGCGAATTGGGCGAATCAATGGTGAATTCGTGCCGTTCCCGACGCAGGAAGATCTGGAGGAGAGCGATCTCGACCTGATCGTGTCCGGCTCGCACGACGCCGTGTTGATGATCGAGGGTTTCGCTCGGGAAATGCCCGAGGACGATATGGCCAACGCCATCGTGTTCGCCCATGACGTGATCCGGCAAGTCTGCGAAATGCAAAACGAATTGGCGGCGAAGGTCAATGTGCAGAAGGACGTGGTCGAAATCCCCGCTGACGATGGATTGTTCGGTCGCGTGAAGGAACGATACTACGACGAGTTCAAGACAGCTAAGCAGACCGAAGGCAAACAGGCTCGGAGCGAGGCCTGCTCGATTGTCAAGCAGAAAGCCATCGCTGAGTTTATCCCCGACCCAACCGCAAGCGGCGCGATCCAGCCGGATTACTTCAGCCGCGTGTGGCACGATATCGAGGAACGCGTGGTGCGCGACCTGATCCTCGGCGGGAAGCGCCCCGACGGTCGCGACAACAAGACCTTGCGGAACATCGAGTGTTACGTCGACGTGCTGCCCTGCGTGCACGGTTCCGCGGTCTTCCAACGTGGTGAGACGCAGGCGCTGATGACGATCACGCTGGGCACCGGCAAGGACGAGCAACGCGTCGACGGGTTGTTGGAAGAGTACTCGAAGAAGTTCATGCTCGACTACAATTTCCCCGCCTTTTCGGTCGGCGAGTGCAAGCCGAATCGCGGACCGGGGCGTCGCGAGATCGGACATGGTGCGTTGGCCGAACGTAGCGTGAAGCCCGTGCTGCCCGATCCCGCCGATTTTCCCTACACGATTCGCGTGATTTCGGACATCTTGGAGTCGAACGGTTCGTCGTCCATGGCCTCGGTGTGCGGTGCCACGTTGGCTTTGATGGCGGCGGGCGTGCCGATCACCAATCCCGTGGCGGGCATCTCCATCGGTTTGGTCAAGGAGTCCGAAGATCAGTACGTCCTGTTGACCGACATCTTGGGTGACGAAGATCATTTCGGTGACATGGACTTCAAGGTCGCCGGAACACAGGATGGCATCACGGGAATTCAGCTTGATCTGAAGATCGACGGGATCAGCGAAGCGATCATCCGTGGCGCTTTGGCACAAGCTCGCGAGACGCGGATTGAGATCTTGAAGAAGATTCTCATGACCATTCGCGAGCCGCGGACCGAAATTTCCGCTCATGCGCCTCGCTTGCTGCAAATCAAGATCGATTCGGACAAGATTGGCTTGGTCATCGGTCCGGGCGGTAAGACGATTCGCGGGATCCAGGAGGAAACGGGAACCGTCATCGAAATCGAAGAGGATGGCACGGTCACCGTCGCCAGTGCCAATGGCGAGTGGGCTCAGGCCGCAATTAACAAGATCGAGGCCCTGACCGCGAACGTCAAGATTGGAAAAATCTACGACGGCCGCGTGGCGAGCATCAAGGACTTTGGCGCGTTCGTGGAAATCCTGCCGGGACGCGATGGCCTGTGTCACATCAGCGAACTGTCCAACGGTTACGTCAGCAGTGTCGGCGACGTCTGTGTCGTGGGTGACACGATGAAGGTGCTGGTCATTGATGTGGACGAGCACGATCGCGTCAAGCTCAGTCGCCGTCGCGCTCTCGAAGAACTGGGTATCGAGGACACGGTTGTCGCCAGTGCGCCTGCGGGTGGAGGCGAAAATGGAGGTGGCGAGCAAGGTCGCGGTGACCGCGATCGTGACCGAGGCCCACGTCGAGGTGGCGGCGGAGGTGGTGGTGGTGGTGGTGGTCGCGGACGCCGTTAGTCGTGACTTGATATCATGACCCCAAGGACAAAGAGTCACCGTACTCTTTGTCCTTTTTTACTTCTAGCATCGCGTGAGATGGCGATGGACGAGCCCGACTCGAATGCGGACGAACGCAACCACCAGCAGCTTTTGGCTAGTTACAACGAGCTGGCCGAGTTGGCTGGTTCATTGGCTCATGAGATCAAAAACCCGTTGTCCGTGATCCGCATGAACATGGATCTCCTGGCCGAGGATTTCGCGCAGCCCGAGACGCAACGAGAACGTCGAGCGGTCAATAAGGTCAATCTGGTGCAGTACCAGTGCGTGCGGCTCGAAAACTTGCTCAACGATTTTCTGCGATTCGCCCGTCTGCGGAACCTCGACCTACACGCCGGTAGCTTGAACGAACAAGTCGAACGCGTCTTGGATCTGTTCGGACTCCAGGCCGATGAATTGGGCGTCGAGGTCATTCGGTTGTTGGATGCCGATTTGCCCAGCATCCTGTTGGAGCCTCAAACGTTGCAAGCGGCGTTGGTCAATCTGGTAAAGAATTCGCTCGAAGCCATGCCGGACGGCGGGACTTTGACGGTACGGACGCGTTTAACACGCTTCGGCGTGGCCTTGGACCTGATCGATACCGGCTGCGGAATGGACGAGCGGACGGCGATGAACATGTTCGATGCCTTCTTCTCCACCAAAAACGGAGGTTCCGGCTTGGGCTTGCCAACCGCGCGAAAGATTATCGAGGCCCACGGCGGCCGGATCGATGTCCAGAGTGCCGTGGATCGCGGGACCAAATTCACGCTTGAGTTTCCCACACCCAAACGCATCGGTTAGCCTGTACGGGCAGCTAGTCCACTCGGGGGCAATTCATTATCATCGCAGGCATGGTCGAGACGAAAGAATCCGACGCGGTTCAGCTACCCCATGATGTGCGTGTGTTGATCGTCGACAACGACAAGGCGCTTGCGCACGCGATGACCGAGAGTCTTGAACGAGTCGGCTATCCCTGTACCACCGTTTTCTCGGGCCGGGACGGGGTTAAGGCGGTCGAGCAGGACACGTTCGACGTGATCTTCACCGATTTAGTGATGAGCGACGTGGACGGCATGGAAGTCTTGGCGAGGGCCAAGCAAGCCTTGCCGGACAGCGAGGTGATCGTGGTGACGGGGCACGCGTCGGTGCCCACCGCCGTCAAAGCCATGCAGCAGGGTGCGTTCAATTTCCTGGAAAAGCCAGTGACGCCCGACAAGCTGCGTGCGGTCGCCGAAAAGGCGGTCGACAAGGTACGGCTCAAGCGGCAGAACCTCGAGTTGTCGCAACGGCTCGACGAAAAGTTCGGCTTCGAGGGGATCATCTTCACCAGCAAGAAGATGCAGGAAATGATCGGCCGACTGCAACGCATCGCGCCCACTGACGCTACGGTCTTGATCACCGGCGAGAACGGGACGGGCAAGGAGTTGGTCGCGCAGGCGATCCATCAAAACAGTCCGCGCAAGGGCAAGCGGATTGTCGCGCTCAACGCCGGCGCGGTCGCCGAGAATCTGGTGGAAAGCGAGTTGTTTGGCCACGTCAAAGGCGCGTTCACCGACGCCGTCACCGATCGCCTGGGCGCTTTCGAATACGCCAACGGCGGAACGCTCTTCCTCGACGAGGTCGGCGATATGCCGGTCTCGACCCAAATCAAGCTGCTGCGGGTGCTCGAGGACCAAACCATCACGCGGGTGGGCGACAATCGACCGATCAAAGTCAATGTCCGCGTCGTGTCGGCGACGAATCGCGACCTAGCCGATGCGATCGAACGAGGCGAATTCCGACGCGATCTGTACTTCCGCTTGAAAGTCGTGACCGTCGAACTGCCGCCGCTGCGCGAGCGCCATGAGGACATCGTGCCGCTGGTCGATCACTTTCGCAAACACTTCGCGAAACATCATGGCAAGGTAGTCAAGAGCGTGGCTCCCGCCGTGACTCGCAAGTTCTTTGGCTATTCGTGGCCCGGCAACGTGCGCGAGCTACGTAGCGTGATCCAGACGATGGTGATTTACGATAACGATGGCGTGCTCGATGTCGATGACTTGCCCTCCGAGTTGATGGAACTGGAGGAGTTGACGCCCGTGTCTGGTGACGGACCCGCTCACTTGATCGGCCAATCCATGGACGCGTTTGAGAAATACGCCATCGAACAGACCTTACAAATGACCGGCGGAAATCGCGAGGAAACCGCGAAGATCCTCGACATCGGCGCGCGCACCCTGTATCGCAAGCTCGATAAATACGGCCTCGGTTGACACCCCCGTTCGGCCAAAGTGGAAACTGCTTCCGCTTCAGGATTCACGGCCGACGGGACAACTTGGAACGAAAACAACACTCATGCCCGAGATCGTACAACTACCGCCGAGCGTTATTAACAAGATCGCCGCAGGCGAAGTGATTGAACGTCCCGCCAGTGTCGTCAAGGAGTTGCTGGAAAACGCTGTCGATGCGGGAGCGACGAGGATTGACGTGTCAATCGAGCAGGGCGGCGCGGAACTGATTCGCGTGGCGGATAACGGCTGCGGCATCGCCGCCGAGCAGTTGACGTTGGCCGTGGCCAGTCACGCCACCAGCAAGATTCGCGACGCGGACGATTTGTTTCGCGTGCGTTCGTTGGGCTTTCGCGGCGAAGCCTTGGCGTCCATCGCGGAGATCAGCCATTTCCTGATACGCAGTCGCATGGCGGCGCACGTGGCCGGCGCGGAGTTGGAAGTGACGGCGGGTCGTTTGGGGGAAGTCGCTCCGTGCGGCTGTCCGGTCGGCACCAGCATCGAAGTCCGCAATCTGTTCTGCAACACTCCCGTGCGGCGCAAATTCCTACGGACCACGCAAACCGAGATGGGACATATCACGGAGGCATTCACTCGCATCGCCCTAGCCCATCCCACCGTGCATTTCACATTGAGCCACAACGAACGCACGCTCTTCGATCTGCCCGCCGATCACGATTGGCGAGAGCGGATCGCGATTTGCTGTGGAGCCGAAATTGGCGAGGCGCTGCTGTGGGTCGACAACCGCGATGACGAGTCGAATGTGCGGTTGAGCGGCTACGTCGCCAATCCCAGTCACAGTCGCTCGAACAATCGGATGCAGTATCTATTCCTGAACGGTCGCTTCATTCGTGATCGCTCGTTGCAACACGCGTTGAGTGAAGCGTATCGCGGCCTGCTGATGACCGGGCGGTTCCCCATCACGTTCCTCCGCTTGGAGATGCCAGCGGAAGCGGTCGACGTGAACGTCCACCCGACCAAGATGGAAGTCCGCTTCTTGGACGGCGGTCGCGTCTACAGTCAACTTCTCGCGACGTTACGTGGTAAGTTCCTGACCAGCGATCTAACGGCTCAGGAACGCTTGGGAGCCTTACAAAACGGTTCGGGGCAACCGGCGTTGGACCCCGCGCGCGCCGAACAGCTTCGCCGCGAGACCACGATGTGGGCGAAGGGGGAAGTGCCAGCAGCGGATTCAGGGCCACCATCAGCAACGGATGCGCTCGGCGGTTTTCACGGTCACGCGACGACGGCGGGTCCCCAGCAACGCATGCCGTTGCAATACGAACGCAGTGCCGGGCGACTTCCCGACTTCCAGCCGTTTACCGAAGGAGGTTCCATTGCGTTCCCCGCGCGACAATCACCGTTGCCGACTTCCTCTGTGCCTCATGAGGCGTCCGGCAGCGCCATGCCTCGTGAAATGGTCGAGCCGCCACGGGGAATGCCATCAACCTCCGAGCGATCGTCGATAGGACTGCAACTGCACAATCGCTACATCGTGACCGAGAATGAAACAGGGATGGTCGTCATCGATCAGCATGCCTTGCACGAAAGGGTGCTGTACGAACAGATTCGCGAGAAGGTGTTGTCGGGAAAGATGGAGTCTCAACGGTTGCTCGTGCCCGAGCCGGTCTCGCTAACCGCTGCCGAAGCGGCCGCCGCGTTGGATGTCAAGGAGACGCTGGCGAATCTGGGGATCGAGATCGAGTCCTTTGGCGGCGATACGGTGGTGATTTCGGCTTACCCCGCGATGTTGGCGAACATCAGCCCAGCCGAAGTCCTGAGACAAGTGCTCGACGTGCTGCTCAGTGGCGAGAAGACGATCGATCGCCGCGATTTATTGGACGAACTGTTGCACATGATCTCCTGCAAAGCCGCGATCAAGGCCGGGGATCGGCTCTCCGTCGAGGAAGTCGATGCGTTGCTCGA
>JBGTHH010000848.1:0-4873 GCA_041746275.1 Pirellulaceae bacterium
CTCGGCACTGCTGGGGCGGCTGGCTTACATGACATTGATGTTCGGTGCCACCTGTTGCGCGGCCGCTTTGAGTTGGCACTTGTACGAACAGCACTTTATACGGCTCAAAGTCCACTTTGGTGGCGATACGAACCGGGCGACACTGGACTCGCCTCTTAAGCACTTGGATCGGTCGCAGACCTTCGAGTCGGAGACCCACTCGGATGCGATGACGCACGAAGTTGAGGAACTCGATCTGGTCGGAAAACAGTAAGCAAATCCGTCATCAGGATACGAATTCCGTGCGTTGTCACTTTCGAGACCGTCGAGCGATTGTTACTCTAACGCTCTGGATCCGTCTCGCGCCCGTTTCGGCTTAACTCCGCACATGCCTGCATCCACCGGAACTCGTTTAATTCGCTTGGGATTCATGTTGGCATTCCTAGCATGCGGTGCGGTGTTCACTGTAGATGCTCCGCTGGCTCGTTATGAGATTCTCACCGTTCCGGGCGACCTACGACGCTTGCTTGTGTTCACGGAGGTATTCGCTCACGGGATGGGTGTGGCGATGATTGTGATTATCATCTGGGTGATGGATCATAACCGCCGCCTATTTGTTCCCCGCATCGTGATGCTGACCTTTATGCCAGGGATCGCGGCGAACATCATTAAAATGCTGGTCAAGCGTCGCAGACCGAATGACTTTGGGGAATGGGACTCGGCCCCGCGAACATTCGAGGGTTTTCCGGGCAGTTCCACCGACTGGGAGCTACAGTCATTTCCGTCGGGGCACACGGCGACTGCGGTTGGCTTGGCGATCGCGTTATGCATGCTCTACCCGCGCGGACGCGGCGTGTTTATCGCTTTGGCGGCCCTCTCAGCGGCTCAACGCATCTTTTTCGATGCCCATTTCGCGAGCGACACACTCGCCGCCGCGTCGCTGGCCTGCTTTGTCAACGCTCCCTTGGTCGATCGTCTGCTCTGGGATGTCCCGGATCTCCGTGGCGAATGAGGTCGCACAATTGTCGGAACCGGCGAGGGACTGATAGACTAAGCCAGCGCCGGGGGGTGTGGCCGCACTAAGGAGGATTCGCATGGTCGTCTTTGTTCTCTGCTTGGTTTGTGGAACCGAGCCCAGTTCGTTGTCGGCCGCTCCGCCGCCCATTTCATCGTTAAGGCGTTACCACGAAATCCGCGAGGACGTTCGCGAAACGATGCAGCGCGAGGCCACGGCCGCGACCAAGGTGGAGCGCGCGGCAGCCATCGTGCATCTGACGCGGCTCTATCAAGAGTTGCGTAATGATCCTCGCTTGGCCGAAAGCGATACGTTGATGCAAACGAAGAATTTGCTTTGGGGCCGACTCACCCGCGTAAAAACGAGCCTCCAACGCGAGTTCGCGCAGACCCAGCGTCCTCCACGATCCGAGGAGCACGAACACGATCCAGAACTCACCGACGCAGTGACCTGGGCCATGACGGAGAACTTGGCCATGGCGGGATGCTCTGTGGGCGGTCCGGCCAGTCTATTCGCCCAAGTGCGTGGGGCTGCGGGTGGAGCGGCGATTTCCGATTACGGACCGGCACTCGTCGCACTTATTGAACGGACGATCGCTCCCGAGTTCTGGGATGTCACGGGCGGTCCAGGAGCTGTGGCCTATTACGCCCCCTTACGAGCGTTGGTTGTGCGTGCGACGTCCGAGATCCATCATCGTATTGGCGGAGTGCTCGGCGACCTGCGTGAAGCGGGACGCTAAATTCGATTCGTCCCCAGCGAAGAAAAAACCTCCGCGTTTCGCAACGCGGAGGTTTTGCTGTTCACGAGCGATCTCGGCGTTTCGTTAACCGAGTTCCTCATCCTTGCCGTAGGTACTCAACACGTCGGCCGCCAATTCGTCGAAGTCGAATAACTCGTCGCCGCCGAACAACTCGTTCATCGCCGAGTTGAGCGGTGTGGCCAAATCGTTGTCAGCAAAGGCCAACAAGTCCTCTGACTGGAAGTCCGCCAGCAACGAATCGATCGAATCCGAGTCCGCTGCGGTTGATTGCCCCAGTTCGGTGCCAAGCGCCGAGAAGACGGTTCGCAGTCCGGGTGAGTTCGCATCAATCGGTGCGAAGTCGATTCGTAGCGAGTCCGCCGCGACGAGGAATTGACCATCCTCCACTTCGTAGACCGCGGTCTCCGGTGTGTTGACCGGGGACATCGCGTGGGTGACCTCGTAGGTGTTCAGCGAAGTCGCCGCTTCGCCTTCGCCATGCAGACCTCCGCTGGGTCCATTGGCGAGGAAGTTGATGATCAACAAGGCATCCAACGGGGTCAGCCGTCCATCCGCGTTCGTGTCGAAACGAGCGTCCTCTTGTGTTAGCGACAAGGCATGGGGGCCTTCCGCATTCATGCGGTTGATGACCAGCAGCGCGTCCAACGGCGACACCGACCCGTCTCGATTAACGTCAAAGGCATGGAACTGAACGGGCTCCAAATTCAGGTTACTGGACTGCCCTTCCGCCGTGGTGGGTGGATCGAAGTTGCCCACGATCGGCAAGGCGTATTCGCTACCCAGTTGTATGTACATGTCCTTGCCAAACGGCACGGGCTTGTACGTGTGGTTCAAAGCATTCACCGTACCATTGGCTCGCTTCAAACCAGCACGATCGTCCGAGATCAGGAAGAACCACTCGGCACCTTCATTTGGAGTGATGCCTGGCATGTCCGGCACCCACAGCCCGATGTCATCGATTCCGTCTTGGTCCATGTCCGCCGCCACCGGTCGCGGGCGAGTCCCGAAGAATCCGAAGTGGATTTCCGCGAAGACCGCGTTGCCCGTTAACCATGACTTGTCGACTCCATTTGTGAGGAGGAAAGTAAACCGATTGTTGGCCCATGCTCCCAGGTCGTCGAAACCGTCACCATCGAAGTCGCCCACAATTGGGTAACCGACCAACTGAGGTGTAACGAGGGTGGCATTGAGTTGGAAGTCGCCCGTCGTATCAAACGCCCAGGTCGTTCCCGTGAAGATACCCACTTCGTCCCCATTGGCGGCGTTGCCATCGAAGTTACCCGCGACAGGCAGGCCGTTAAGGTTAATGCCAGGACCACCAATTTGGACATCCGCGATGCCATTATTATTGACGTCAATCATATCCGGCACGCCGTCGTTGTCGCCGTCAATGAGGAATCGCCATGGGCCGGAAGCGCCCGCCCCTGTCGTACCGTAGACCGCCAGCTTGTCGAATCCGTCCGCCGGACCGTCATCGGCAGTGCCCAACTTGCCGTCGGGACCGGGGCTGCGGAAATTACCCGCGAAGAAATCATCGCTGGTAAAGGCGCGGTTCGTGCCGGTATTTCCGTTGCCAAACGTGTAGATGATATCGCGATTCGTAAAATCGGCGTTACGTGGGTCAATCGTTTCATTTCCGTTGGTATCGATCCAAGCAATGCCGGAAGCCCACACACCGACCTCAGGGCGACTGTCGATCGTGAAGCGGGCATTGAAATCGTTGCCCGGAATCAAGTCGCCACTGGGGAACTGTAACGTCGCCGAGTTGTGCGGTTCGATCGTATTCATCTCGCCGTCCAAGGCATTCCCGGCGTGATCGGTCAGTGCGTCGCGGACGATCAAGGTGTAACGATCGTCTGGTAACGGTTCGAAGAACGTCATGATAATCTGGCCGGTCGCGGGATTATTAGCTGTCACCACATCCGATCGGAAGATGATCGACTGAATGGGAATTACGCCGTTGTAATCACCGCGAACCTCGAAGTACTCCGGTTCGAGTGGCGACGTGCCCGCGCCAATCAACGCTCCTGTCGCCGGGTTGACGGTATTCACGGTCGTCTTCAACGCCGGATACAGGAAGCCGAGCACGCGATTCGGCAAGTCCTGGATGTTGATCGTCAGGCTGAAAGCCAGCGGGGTCGGCCCATTCACCGAGGGCTTCGGATCGAACAGGTCATATTGCGGCTGTCCTGTGATATAGACTGCGGGTTCCGGTCCCACGGGATCATAGACCCGCGGCCCCTGCGTATCCAGGAAGATCTGCAGCACCTGAGTATCCCCAACAACTCCACCTACACCGACATTTCCCGCCACATCGATGGCCTGCACTAAGATGCGGCGCAAGCCATCCAGGGTGAACCCTAGGTTAGGATCGTTCAGGCTCACTATGGAGGTGATCTCCCACTGACCGTTGGGGAAATTGCCGGTGGCATTGCCAAACTGGTTGGTGCCATCGAATGGCGTCGTGGTCGTTTGGCCCAGGAATACGTCAACGCCCGGAGTGATCACACCGTCGTTGTTCATATCGGCGAACAACTGCACCACCGTATTGGCCTCGGCCAGACCCCAGAAAGTCGGCCTGCGATCGCTGGTGATTCGATCCGAGAAGGTCGTCTCCATGATCGAACTTCCCGTATCGCTGTCGGGATGTAAACCGTCCGTTGGATTGGTTTGCAGGCCGAAGAAGACCGGCGGCGGCACGGTGTCGACAATGATCTCCAGCGAAGCACTGCGGTCGCCGAAACCTGTCGCCCGAGTCAACGTGGCGTTATTCGCATCATTATCCGCCGGGTCGATCATCTGCACCCGTGCCGAGATGAACCAACTTCCGTCGGTCGTTCCGTTGGGCAAGAAGATACCCGCCGGGAACGTGAACTCGTAAACTCCCGGACCGGCGAATAGCGGATCGGTGGCCGGTTGCGCAAAGCCCACGTTGACGGGAGCGTGTGTGTTGTTCTCCAAGAAGATCGCCACACGGAAACCGGGATCCAAGCCGATAGGACTCGCCGCAGTCGAGGGAACGAACGGGATGGCAATACGCTGGTCAGGCGGGTCCGCGCCGACGACGTTCATCGCGTTGCCAGGCAAATCATTCAGGAAGATCGCATCGTCCAGTCGCA
>JBGTHH010000849.1:0-3772 GCA_041746275.1 Pirellulaceae bacterium
GCACAGCCCACCCTACAAAAAAGGTAGTACTGAAATGACAGTCAGATTCTCACGGCGACGGCTTCTCGGGTCGCTGATGGCCGCGACTGCGGGCGTCAGCGTAAGTGGCTGGTTCCCGACATTTGCTGATCAATTACTCGAAGATCCAAAGCGACGCCGGCATTGCATCCTGCTTTGGATGAGCGGAGGTCCTAGTCAGACCGACACATTTGACCTGAAACCAGATCATGAAAACGGCGGCGAGTTCGACGAGATCCAAACCAGCGCGCCGGGCCTGCGCATCAGCGAGCATCTTCCCAAGCTGGCCACCCTGGGCGACAAGCTGGCGGTGATTCGCGGCTTGAGCACGCGAGAAGGCGATCACGGCCGCGGAACCTTCCTGATGCGGACGGGACATCCACCGATGGGGCCCATCCGCTATCCTAGTATCGGTTCGACACTGTCCAAACAGTTGGGCGACGAAGACATCGCCGCGAGGCTGCCCGGTTACGTCAGTGTCGGCCCCTTCCGTGTCTTCAATCAAGACGCCTTCGGTCCTGGCTTTCTCGGTCCACGCTTCGGGCCATTGATCGTTGGCGCGTCGGACATGCCCGGCTCGCGACCCGCCCCACGAGGCAACAACGGCCAACCACCGCCGTTCCCGGAACTCAAGGTTCAATCGCTGGAACGCGCGGCGAACATTACAGAAGCGCGGTTCAATAAACGCTTGGAGATCTGGAAGCGTCTACAAAGCGACTTCCTGGCGACTCGTGCCGAAGGCGCGCCGAAGACGCACAACACGGTCTACGAGGGAGCCGTTCAGTTGATGGGCAGCGAGGATGCCAACGCCTTCAACCTCGCCGACGAACCGGAGAAGTTGCGAGAAGAATACGGTCGAAATGAATTCGGCCAAGGTTGTCTGCTCGCGCGGCGGCTTGTCGAACGCGGTGTCCCGTTCATCGAAGTGTCACTCGGCGGCGGTTCGGGTTGGGACACGCATTCCGATAACTTTAGTCAGGTCGCGAACCTGTCCCGCGACCTCGACGCCGGTTGGGCGACCTTGATGAAAGACCTGGACCAGCGCGGCTTGCTCGAATCCACGACGATCCTGTGGATGGGCGAGTTTGGCCGGACGCCAACGATTAACGGCAGCGCGGGCCGCGATCACTTCCCGGCAGCCTGGTCGTGTGTGCTGGGTGGCGGCGGCATCGCCGGCGGCCAGGCTTATGGCAAAACGAGCGAAGACGGAAATGAAGTCATTGACGGCAAGGTCGGAGTGGGAGACGTGCTGGCCACGCTTTGCGAGGCACTGGGTGTTGCCTCGGACACGATGCAGCAGTCGAACATCGGTAGGCCGCTTCCGATCACCGAAGGAACACCAATCCGAGCGATTCTCTCATGAGGTTCTTCATCCTGTTAAACTGTTTCGTGCTGGCTGTACCGACCGGCATTGCGGCGGCAGAGGTTGAGCTATCGGTGCCGGTTCGCGTGCTGGGTGCAGCACCTGCCGCGGAATCGGCGAACATGCGGACGAGACCTGCGCCTGCGGACCCGCAATCCGTAACAAGTGGGCTGTTGCCTCAGTATCAAAGTGCCCGGGCATTTCAATCCAACGTGCCGGAGGCACCGACACCGGCGAAGGCCGCCCTGCGTTTCCTGTTGGCGTTGCCGGATCAACCGCTGCTGATCGAGGCAAGAGTCACGATCAATGGTCAGCCATTTGAAATGGCTCGCGAACAGCGCATCGACCGACTCATCGCGGATTTAAGCAAGCCAGCCCAGGCGGACCCCGAGCCGTCGCCACAAACGAGTCCGGCCGTCGGAGCTGCCGATGTCCCAGCAGCCGAGCAAGTGGTGCCCGAAGTCGAACCTGCTGCGGACGAGAGCAAAGACAAAGAAGCCGAAGCGGAACCTGCCGTTCAATTGATCTCCGTGCCAAGCTCGGATCTCGAAGCACGCCTTCGCCGTTACGCGACTGTCACGGGTCGCCCGCCTACTCGCGAAGAACTCCGCTGGCTGCTGACGAAGTGGATGGATGGCCCGACGCTGCTGCTGTTGGACGAGAACTTCCAGCGATTCCGCGGCGCGCAAATGCCGGCGTTCCACGTCTTGGACCGCGATCTGGATGGAAAGATCTCGGCGGAAGAACTCAGCCTAGCGCAACAGACACTGTTGTCTTGTGACGTGAACCAGAATGACGTGGTTGAGTACGCTGAGATCTTGGAAGTCGCCGACGATCCACGCCGGAAAGGCAACGTCGCTCCGATGCCGGTGCCAGTGCTGATTCCGATTCTTGACGCGGAATCAGCCGCCAAGTCGTTTCAAAAAGTCGCGAAGCGATATGCGTCGTCCGCGGGACTGAAACGCTTCGATGCAAACTCGGACGGTGCGTTGGATGCCGGCGAAATCGCCAAGCTTGCCGAAATGGACCCGGATGTGACGGTCGCCATCGCTTTTGATTCCAGCGATGCCGCAAAATCCACGACCACCGTTACGCACATTTCATCAACGCTAGCGATCAACAAGGAGCAGATTCGAAGCATTGGTTCGTCGATTACGATTCCCCTTGGTGGCACGCTGTTGGAATTCTCGGCGGTGCAATTGGCCGCGTTGAGCGAGTCGGATCAAATCTCGGTGGGAGTCGTCAACGATGGCTACCCGCTGCTTCCCGCGATTGACCCGAACGAAGATGGCCGCATGACGATCCGTGAATTGCGAAGTGTCCTCGACCGTTTGCGACCGTTCGACGTTGACGGTGACGGTGAAATCTCGCTCGCGGAGCTTCCGGCCACGATCCGCGTTTCGTTTGGCCTTGGTCCCTGCGTGCATCAGCATCTGGCGGACATTCGGACCGTCCATCCTCCCTCCACCGCCCCCAAGGTCGATGCTCCCGCTTGGTTCACCCGCATGGATGGAAACAAGGATGGTGACATTTCTCCTCGCGAATTCCTGCTGGGAGCCGAGCAATTCAAGAAGCTCGACGTAGATGAAGACGGACTCATCAGTATCGAAGAAGCCACAAACGCAGCATTGCCAGGAGCGGAAAACTGAACTGAATCGTCATACACAACTCTTTGACATGGAACAAATCGCCGTGAGCCGCATACCAACCCCCACCGAAACTCACCACCACGACAACGGTCGACCTCGGCCCAAGCCCGACGCGGCCAACGTCGCCGAGGCGATCGACAAACTGCACGAGCAACTTCTGGAGTTGCGAACGCAACTCGGCGGCGTGATCGTCGGTATGGAAGCCATCTCGGAGCAGTTGCTGATCGGGCTGCTGTGTAAAGGCCATTGCATCCTGCAAGGCATGCCTGGCCTCGCCAAGACGATGCTCGTGTCGACGATGGCATCGCTGCTGGATCTTTCCTTTCGGCGCGTCCAGTTCACGCCGGATCTCATGCCTGGCGATATCACCGGATCGGAGATCCTGGAAGAAGATCACACGACCGGCAAACGCATCTTCCGTTTTGTCAAAGGACCCCTGTTCGGCAACATGATCCTAGCCGACGAGATCAATCGCACGCCACCAAAGACACAGAGCGCGCTGCTCGAAGCCATGCAGGAGCGACAACTGACCGTCTGCGGCCAAACCTATAAATTGCCCGATCCGTTCTTTGTGCTGGCGACCCAGAATCCGGTCGAGACCGAAGGGACTTATCCGCTGCCGGAAGCGCAGCTCGATCGCTTCCTGTTGAAGATTCACGTCGAATACCCCAGTCGCGCCGAAGAACTCGAAATCGCCCGGCGGCAGACGACCGACTACGTCTTCCAGACCAAGACGGTGCTC
>JBGTHH010000850.1:0-2667 GCA_041746275.1 Pirellulaceae bacterium
GCTAATACTATCTACGGACACGTCCGCTCACAGAATTTGCCATTGGCAGTCGGCGTCAGAACGCTGGTATCCTGGGCCATTGGCGCATCTCGCCCTGGTGGTCCTCTTCGCCAGGCACAGGGAAAGAAGATTGCAGTTGCCGCCATCAAGGTTTGCCGTGAGATTCAGGATCGAGCGGGCGTTGCACGCAAAACACGATCCACTCCAGTCGACAAACTCGTTCGTGAATATGGCGTTGTTGTCCTGTTCAATCGCAACGAGACTGTTTGTCGGGGCCTAGATGACCTGCCATACGCCATCCTTTCGGTTTCACGCACGAAGGGCACAGTTGTCATTGCTCCTTTGAACGACCTACAGGCGACGGAAGATGTCAATCCGCATGAACTTAGGAAAGACCCCGTCCAGGGCGAGTGGCCAGCCGAATTGACGAATCTCTGACCAGTTTGTTCGCAATGAGCAAGCGACGGTCACACTTTTTAGTCGTCTCGAGTGATGGAAGTGGGTAATATCATTTTGCGTGAGTACCAGAACTGAATGCGGGGGAGTCAGGAGCTGATCGCCATGCGGGACGGTCCCACGGCGGGTCTTCGCCTAGTCGATGCCATCCTGGGTCGAGGTGAACTACACGAATACCACCTCGCTCACGCCGCTCGTGGAGAGCTGCTGCGTCGTGCCGGACAAATTGAACTCGCCCAACAAGCCTTTCAGCACGCTCTGCGTTTGGCTAAGCAGGAACCGGAACGTCGATTGCTGCGTCGCCGACTCTCCGAGCTAGCGTTGACCAAGGATGAATGAATTACTACCCTCCGACGGGAGACAGCTTGATTCAAAAGAAAACTTTGGGGCCTGTCGAATCGGTCCACTCGGATTCGACAATTAGGTGAATGTCGACATGAACTCGCAACAACAACCGAACATTTCAGTTAACAGGAGAGATCGCATGAGAGTGATGGTGTTTGTGAAGGCCACGCGGAGTTCCGAAGCGGGTGAACTGCCCAGTGAGCAACTGATGGTGGATATGGGCCGCTTCAATGAGGAGCTCGTCAAAGCGGGGATCATGAAGGATGGAGAAGGACTCAAACCCAGCTCTCAAGGGCTTCGCGTTCACTTTTCCGGAGCCAATCGCACCGTCATTGACGGGCCATTTCCCGAGACCAAGGAGCTTGTCGCTGGCTATTGGCTCTGGGAGGTGAGTTCCCTGGAGGAAGCGGTCGAGTGGGTCAAGCGATGTCCCAATCCCATGCTCGAGGATTCCGACATCGAGATTCGTCCGCTGTACGAAATGGCGGACTTCGCGGCGATTGATCCGACGGGCGAGTTTGCGAAACACGAGGAAGGGTTGCGCAACACCCTGGCAGCACGCTCAAGCAACGTTCAACCCTACCTGTTCTTCGCCGGCCGCTGCGAAGAGGCGTTGGCGTTTTACCAACAAGCGATCGGTGCTCAGGTCGGCATGGTGCTGCGCTTTCATGAAAGCCCCGATCCGGTGCCAGAAGGGATGCTGCAAGCGGGCTTCGAAAAGAAGATCATGCACTCGGAGTTTACGGTGGGTCAACTGACGATCATGGCATCGGACGGCTGCGACGACACGACGGTATTCAGTGGCTTTCGGCTGGCGCTCTCCGTGCCAACCGTAGCCGATGCGGAGCGCGTCTTCACCGCCCTCGCGGACGGAGGGACCGTCGACATGCCGTTGGGACCGACGTTCTGGTCACCTTGCTACGGTCAGGTGACGGACAAGTTCCACGTCGGCTGGATGGTCATGGTCCCCGGCCAACCCGCTTAAGGATCGTTCGAGTAATTACTGTCAGGTTTCGGTTGTGGGATAGGCTTCCAGCCTGTCGACAGGCTGGAAGCCTATCCCACTTAATTCTCGAACGATCTTAACCAGAGTTGTGAGTGAACCCATGAAATACATGCTGCTAATCTATGGCGCCGAGGATTCCTGGACCGAGGACGAACGCCGCGAGTGCATGTTGGAGTCGATGGCGATCAGCGACGAACTCCAATCCCAAGGCAAATGGATTGCTGCCTCGCCTTTGCATTCCGTAACCACGGCCACAAGTATCCGCGTTCGTAACGGGCAACGGCAAATCACCGACGGCCCCTTTGCCGAAACCACCGAGCAACTGGGCGGCTACTACATCATTGATGTCGAGGACCTCGACGAAGCCATCGCGATCGCCGGTCGACTGCCACCGGCGAAGATCGGCACCGTGGAAATCCGACCACTATTCCCCTTGCCCGAGCGACCGGAGTGACGGACGTATCAACATCGGGGCGCTGGGCAATTATCGACAATCAGCGAGTCGAGGGACTATGCTAGTAGCTCGCGGGCTGACGCGAGGTAAGTGTCGGCCTGATGCACGCACAATTCCCCGTGACTTTGGAGTTCCTTGGATGTTGAGAACATTATCGATGCTCGCCGTGTTGTTGTCGGTTGCCGCCGTGCAGGTCCAGGCCGAAGATCTCGAACCTGGTTGGGTTTCGCTCTTTGATGGCAAATCGCTCTCCGGTTGGAAGGCCAGTGAGAACAAAGACGCCTGGAGAGTGGAAGAGGGCGCGATCATTTGTCACGGCAAACGAAGTCATCTGTTTTATGTGGGTGACGACAAGCCGTTTGTGAACTTCGAGTTCAAGGCGGAAGTCAAAACCACACCAGGCAGC
>JBGTHH010000851.1:0-6898 GCA_041746275.1 Pirellulaceae bacterium
CGTGTCTGCCTCGGTGCCGATTCTGTTTCAGGCGGGAACTTTTTTCACGGCGGGGATTCCCTCTCGCACACCCATCTTTAGCCAGGAGCAGATGGCCGCATCCATCGCGACCGCGATTACGGCGGCGAATGCAGCCAATCGGTTGCAAGGCGTCGCGGCGACACCGCGCGGGCCCGATATTAATGTCGAAGGGATCGCCAATGTATCGGGTTTGGACACCTTCCTCCGCGCGGATATCGTCGACCTGGCCGGAAACGCGCTGAAGCCGAATCGAGACGACGGCACAACGCGCTTTACGATCAGTGTGGCCAGTGGTTTTGACTTCGGCGACGCACCCGCCCCCTATCCGACGCTATTGATCGACAACGGAGCTCGACATGAAGTGGTCGGTGGTTTCTTCCTGGGATCCGGGGTCGATGTCGATTTCGATGGCCAGCCGACGCCGTTGGCCGATGGCGACGACAATGACGGGTTCGATGACGAGGATGGAGTGCAGTTCACGACCACACTCGTCGGTGGATTCGGTGGCACGATCACGGTCACGGCTTCCGCGCCGGGCTTCCTGGATGCTTGGATCGACTTCAATCAGGACGGGGATTGGAACGATCCCGGCGAGCAAATCTTCGCGTCGCGAGCTCTGGTTGCTGGACCGAATTTTCTTACCGTGAATGTCCCCGGCACGGCGCTGCCAGGCACCACGTTTGGTCGGTTCCGATTCAGCAGCACGGGTGGTTTGCAACCGACGGGTCCCGCCGCCGATGGCGAGGTCGAGGATCATCTGGTGACGATTACCGGTAATCCCTGGCACAATTCCGCAAATCCGTTGGACGTCGACAACAACGGGTTCATCGTACCGCTCGACGCCTTGATCGTGATCAACTACCTGAATGCGAATGGTTCCGGTCCGTTACCGGCGAATAATTCGATTCCGAACCGATTCATTGATACCAACGGCGATGGCTCGGTCAGTCCGCTCGATGTGCTGCTGGTCGTCAATCGCCTGAACAACCCCGTCGTGTCGGGTGAGGGGGAAGCCTCCGCTAGTTTGTCGCAGCTCGTTTCATCCCTGGCTTCTAGTGACGATCTGCTCGCCGGTGACGATTCGACAATTCGCGGAGCCACCGAAGTGGTTATCGATCAACGGATTGGGGTTTACGAGCAGCGGCAAGCCCGTACGGAGCTCGCCGAACAGACGCATTCCCGGATTGTGGACCAAGCGAACGACGAAGTTTTTGCCAGTGTCCCGGTGGCCTCCGACACTGTGGAAGATCGTCGATTGGGAAGACCAATGGCTGAGGATGAGTCGACTGACGATTGGGATCTTCTGGTGTCGGCGCGGGCTTGGTCCGAAGGCGTGGATGAACTGTTTGGGGATTGGTCGTAGGCCAAGCCTGAGCATGGCAATCGAGTGGTTTGCGGCCGCTTGGTGCGGGTGCCGGTTGAGGGAGTGTCCAACCGTATCGGCGGTGCGATCCATACCACCCTCAGAATTGTAACGACCGGCAGCTACAGAGCTTAGATCGGGAAAACTGATCGACATTGTGCTTCACGGCGCGCCAATTCATTGAGCGAATTCTCGGCCTCGACTACGATCGTATTAGAGGCCCTCTTCTTTTCTAGCGTCCCCCAGTCCAGGTCCGCTGCCGATGTTGCGACGATTTCGACGCCCCGTGAGCCCGCGTTCGCACCAGCGCGGCGGACGTCCACGCCAGCGTCGACCCAATCGACTGCGAGGGGTCGAAACTCTGGAACAACGACAGGTGTTGTCTGGACTGCCATTCGGAGCACTGCCGCACGACACGGCTGAGTACATGTTGGGCGACGTCCACGTGACGGTGGTCCTCATGGAATCAAACAATCAAATCAGTTCCGTCAACAACAATTCCGAGAACTGGACTCCGAGTAGCATCGCGGCGGTCAAGGAAAAGGTCACCGATGGATTGCAGTGGTGGGTCGACACGCTGGCCGGTATCACCGACAAGCATTACCTGAATTTCCACATCGACTTCACCTACGCCGACAATCCGGTTTCGACTAGCTACGAGCCGATCACGCGACCCTCGACCGATTTTCAGTTCTGGATCAACGACTTCCTCAATTTGGAAGTGCAGACGACGGGCTTCTTCGCCAATGACGTCCGCAACTTCAATCATCAGCAGCGTCAGGAAAACAACACCGACTGGGCGTTCACGATTTTTGTCGTGAATGACGAGAACGACGCCAATAAACAATTCGCGCCAGGCGGGCTGGATCGCGCCTTCGCTTTCCCGGGTGGTTTGTTTCTGGTGACGTTGGCCAGTCGTCCGGCCAGCACCATCGCCCATGAGGCCGGGCATATTTTTTGGGGACTGGATGAGTATGAGTTTGGCGGAACGTACAGCACGACACGTGGCTACTACAACACGCCCAACACCAACGCCTGGAACAATCCCACCCCCGGTTTCGTGCGCGAGCCTAGCATCATGGATCGCGGCGCGTGTGAGGAAGGGGGCGGTCTGCTCTGCGTGGCTTGGCAACAAAATATTAGTGCGGCATCCACACTGGCCCAAGTGGGCTGGCGTGATTCCAATGGCAACGGTGTCTTCGATGTGCTCGACGTGCCACATACCCTGACGGGGACCGGCGTCTTTGATCCGGACACCGGCACGTATCAGTTTGTCGGACATTCCTCGGTCCAGACGCTCCCCAACTTGAACCCGCGCAAGAGCGGCTTGGCCACCGAGAGTCTGCAGAGCGATATCACGATCAACAAGATCAGCCGCGTTGAATATCGCATCGATGGCGGAAGCTGGCAGACGGCCACATCGCCCAACACGTACACCGTCGATCTGGACTTAAGCATCCCGATTCCTGAGGGAGCCGAACAACTTGAGTTGCGAACAATCGATACGACGACGGGCGTCACGTCACCCATCTTTGTCGGCAGTCTCACGCGACCGTCAACGGCCACGACACCGGGTATCAGCGGGTTCGCCTTCGCGGATGCCAATCGCGACGGTGTGCTTACCCTTGGTGAAGCCGGACTGGCGGGGCAGACCATCCAACTGGTCGATTCCAGTGGTCAGCCCATCCTCCTCGAAAGACGACTGGAGCCGGATGATTTCGCGGCCAATGCCGTCATCGGACAAGCCTTGGCGGGAGTCACGGTTCGGGCGGTGGGAGACGCGACCGCGAACGAGTTGGTGTACTCGCGCGCGGCGGTTCAGACGTCGACGGGCAGCCGCGTGTTTAGTGCTTGTAGCTTTGCACAGAGTGGCGGTGGCACCTGCAGTATTTTCGCGTCGGAGTGGACATCCCGGACGAGGAAACTGCGTATCGACTTTGACTCGCCCACCACCACCGTGAGTATCGACGCGGTCAGTAACAGTGCGATTGATTATGGACGTCTGGAGATCTACGACGCCAGCAATAATCTCTTGGGACGGTATACCACCCAAGCCCTGGGCGTCGGTCAATCGGAGACCATGACGCTCAGTCGCCCTACCGCCGACATCGCGTATGCCATCGCCGGTGGACATGCCGATACGGCGGTGTTGTTGGACAACTTGCGCATCGGACCGAAGTCGAACGCGGTCACCAACGAACTAGGCGCGTACTCCATCCCTTACCTGCCTGCGGGGAACTATCGAGTCCAAGTGGTTCCACCGATCGGCTCCATGGTCACCGGAGCTGCGATCCAGTCCGTGACTTTGGCCTCGGGTGAGGCGGTTTCCCAAATCGATTTTGGACTCGCGACGTTCGTCAGTCCCTGGCAGAACCCGCAGAATCCGAACGACGTCAATGGCGATGGCCAGGTCTCACCGATCGACGTGCTCCTGGTCATCAACGCGATCAACGCCCAAGGCTCGCGGATGCTTTCGTCCGGCGATATTGCGCCACCCTATCTCGATGCCAATGGAGACGGCTTTGTTTCGCCCATCGATGCCTTGCGTGTGATTAACGCGATCGAATCGAGCAACGCTGAGGGTGAATTGTCGGGCTCGATGGCGTTGATTCCCACTGGCGCGGGTGCGACTTCGGAAATCGCGGGTGGAAGACTTTATGAAATTCATGAGAGTGCCGCGATCGAAGACGCTGAAACGTCGCAACGACTTGCCGTTGATCTGCTAATGACGGATCAGACGGATTGGAGCGGACGTCCAGCTTCCGGCAATTTGGTCGGAGAGGTGGAAGGCGAAGGGACCGACGAAGCCCGGGAGGAACTTCCTTGGTGGCACTGGACGCGTTCCTTGGTGGCCGAAGATCGGCTGCGATTATCCGAACGCGATGCCACATCGGGACCCGACAATTTCTGGGGAGTGACGGATGCCGAGTCGGACCTCGATCTGATGGAATGTAGCTGCTGCGTCTGCCGTATTCTGGGTGCGTGAGCAGCCCTTGGCAGGCACACATTCGGTTCCGGCAACGCGTTCGCGGACGCATCACATCGAGAGTGTCCTTCGTCCTGTCGAACTTTCGACCAAGTTCGAATTTCTGGCGATTTCGACTTTCTCGTCACATTGTGTGGCAACATCCATGGATCTGGTCTAGAATGTCGCCGAAACAGACCAGCCCAGGGAGTCATCCAGTCGCGATCGTCGTTCTGACGAATCTATCGTTGCCATCCAACCATAGCCGGAACCCCAAGGGGACCGTGCTCGGAGCCTTCTTGTCATGAGTATGCACGATCCATCACGAAGATCTTACCGGACGACTCGTCGCCCGAAGCGGCTCGCTGTGCCTCGGCGTCGCCGACCACTGCGAGTCGAAACGCTGGAGAGCCGGCTGATGCTGGCCGTTGATGGGGCTCTGCTTCCATTCGCCGAAGGCGAAGAGCCAATGCCGCAGGTGGCCATCCGCTTGGAAGCCGCTAATCCCGTGACGCGACAGCGACTGGAGTCGGTTCATCAAGGCTCCGAGTTCTTGCTCATGGCGTATGTCGAGGACTTACGTCCCAACCCGGCTGGAGTGTATGGGGCGTACTTCGACTTGGTGTACCCGGCGGATTTTTTTCGCGACCTTTCGAGTTCCAACGCGCTGTTTCATGGTAGCGACTTTGGCAACGGTCGTGCCGGTGATGTCCGAGTGCCGGGACTCGTTGACGAATTGGGAAGCTTCTCGGCGGAGACAACGCCGCCTGGCGCGGGTGAACAACAACTGGTCGGCGTACGACTTGTCGCGACGCAAACCGGACTAGTTCAGTTCACCACCAACCCGGCCGACGTACTCCCCGCGCACGAAGTCCTGTTATTCAACCACGATGATGGCGTACCTTCCAGTCGGATTCGCTACGGCGAGCTGACGCTCGAAATTTTGCCTCCTTTGCCCGAGAAGTCGGTTGATGCCGTGACCGACGTGTTTACCGTCATGCGGGACAGTACGGATAATTTGCTAAACGTTCTCGAGAACGACACAAACTCCACTGATCTGCCCGTGCGGATTACCGAGGTCGACATCGCCGGTACGCGAGGGCAGGTCTCGATCGTCAACGAGGGAGCTTTGCTCGTTTACGCTCCGCCGGAAGGATTTGTCGGCGTCGATCGCTTTACGTACACCATCGTGGGTGACGGCGAACAAGACTCCGCAGTGGTATCGATCCATGTTGACGGAGAGTTGGTGACACCCGCTCGTGTCGCCTATCACTTGGAAGTGACCGATACCTCGGGACAACCCGTTTCCAGCGTGACCGTCGGTCAAGAGTTCGTGCTAAGCGTGCTGGCCGAGGACTTGCGAGCCGATCCCGCAGGCGTATTTGCCGCGTTTGTCGACGTTCGATATACCTCGGCCTCCGCTGACGTGGCGGGCGTCATTCGACATGCTCCCAGTTACTCCAATGGCACGGGTGGCGATATTCAAATCCATGGCTTGATGGATGAGGTCGGAGGTTTTGCCCACGCGGATGCCCTGGGGCCGGGACGATTCGAAGTGTTTCGAGTCCCATTCGCTGCCACGCAGCCCGGACGTGTAGTCTTTCAAAGTGATCCCGCCGACGACATTCCCAAGAGTGACACCCTGCTGTTCGGAGACGACTTTGCGATTGCCTTGGAAGAAATCCACTATGGCCGCGCGATCGTCGATGTGCTGCCGGGCGTCGTCGCCGTGGACGACACTTTTACGTACTCGATTAATGGGACATCCCAAATCTACGATGTGTTGGCGAATGATTTGAATCGCGGGGACGGAAGCCTGCGTATTCTCGATGTCGACAGCGGCGGATTATTAGGAACGGTAAGCGTGGCGTCGGACGGTAGCCATCTGAGCTATGCTCCTCCGGCGAACTTCGGTGGCAAGGAGCAATTGACGTACACGATCGCCGGACCGTTGGGCACGAGCACCGCCACCGTGACGCTGCAGGCACAGAATGCTACCGGCAATGACCTGCTGTCGATTCGCCTGGTCACGACCGATCTGTCGGGACAAGCAATCACGTCGATCGAAGCCGGAACCGAGTTTCTGGTCCAGGCTTGGGTGCGGGACTTGCGCGGTCCTGGAGCTGATCGTGGTGTCTACGCGGCGTATTTTGATCTGCTCTTCGAGCATGCCATGGTCGTGCCCGTCGTCCAGGCGGATGGGAGTCCCACACTCGTCTATGCCGCTGAATTTCAGAACGGGGCTCGCGGCAGTGGCATGATCCCAGGGCTGATCGACGAATTGGGGGCGTTCCAATCCAGTACGAGTCCCTTGGGAAGCGACGAACACTTGCTCGTGTCGGCGCGGTTTCGAGCCGCTTCCGGCCGCGGCCGCGCCGATACCTTCCAAGTGTTCGAGGACAGTGGGGAACTCCAATTGGCGGTGCTGGAGAACGACGAGATCAACGCGGGCTCGACTTCGTTGCGAACCGATCCAGCCGACGAACATCCGCGTTCCGACGTGTTGTTCTATGAACCGCCCACCAGTCTCTCGTTCCACCACATTCGTT
>JBGTHH010000852.1:0-19900 GCA_041746275.1 Pirellulaceae bacterium
ACGGAAGTATCGCATCATGACAGCACTGCCTTGGGGATTTGGGGAACTTCGAATTGGGATAGAATCCGAGCGTTCTCGTCGCAATGCTTATTTCGGTAGAAATGACCGTGCCGATTAAACGAACTTGGTTAATTGCGGCGACTTTACGGATCAGGCGGAGAATTCCGCTAGCCAGCCACCCGCTTGAGAGATGTGCTCCTCCAGTCGCTCCGTCAGTTCAAGCGTCCGGTTCACGGCTGCCAGCAGTCTCGTGTACGCTTCCAAGTCACTTGTCGAAAGTTGTTGTCGATCGCGCAACCATTTGCGACAGACTTGATGTGCTCCCACCCGAAACTCCCAGATCTTTTCTGGCACCTCATACGCCGGTCCCTTTAGCCCGACCCAGATTCTCCCGTCCCTGTATTTTGGGAAACCCGGAGTCCTGACCACGACCTGCGTGGAGCCAGAGCAGCCGTCTACTTGTCGCGGCCATGGCGGCTGTTCCGTCTCGGTCGTAGTGGGCGGCAGAAACAAGTGGAGTTCGACCAGTTCCCGGCCCACGTCGCAAAAGCTCTTCCAAAGTGACTGACTCGAAGGAAGCACGACGCGGGGAAAGTCTGTCCGCAGGGCGACAGCGTAGCGCTCGCGATACGTCGGGCAGTGAAATAGAGCGTAAATGAAGTACAACACGTCATGGGGACCAAAGCGATCGGTCGCCGTTGAATTGCCCGTGGCATCCCACCGCAATAACAATCGTCGTTCGACTGCGGCAATGAACTCGGCGGACAAGTTCACCGTAGGAGTCGCCGGAGCGGGACCGTCTAGCCACAGGGGAAACAACGACTCGCTGCCGCGATTATCGGAGCGGATTAAACCATCCAGCGCGATGGTCTGGGTGATCCAGAAATAACTACACGGTTCCCCAGGCGGCATCTGGCGTCGCGCGACGAGTGCTAAGTTAGAACAACCCAGCAGGTGGCGAGTGACTTCCGTGCGGGGCCAGTCAATCATCCAGTCCGCCCAATAAATCACGCGGCGATCAAAGGGTCGGTAGAGGCACGGGCGGATGTGGCTTCGCCAGTGTGGATCGTCTCTCATGCGCTGCCGAGCCGCAGCCAGTTTCCAACCCCGCGTATCGCCCGGAGGATACTTTGTCGAACGGCTGTTCTGAAAATAGCGATCGCGGATGACTGCGTCCAGGATGTGCGGGTCGCGAAAGTCGTTCATCCTTTCCAGTAGATCGTCCTCGTTCAATCCGACCACAAAACCATCACGAGCCGTCACCACAGCCGTCGAGTTGACGGGCATCACATTAGGCAACGAAAACCCTTGAGAATACTCGGGGAATTGCGAGTTCCCTTGTGGAACGAACAGATAGTCGGGTGAGACGGGGTATAGTCGCGTTGTCGGAGAATCGTTCGCATTCGTCAAAGCCAGCAACTTGGCTTCGCGGGTCCCCCACACTTCAGCATGTGTGACGCAGGTCGAAATCGGCTGGGGAGGTCGACTTAACACGCCAATCGCCACACCTTGTTCGACTTCAAAGACACTTTCATCGACACCGCCATCAGGTGCGGTGCGACACTTTTTGCGATTGCCGTGCAGGTCCAGCACGTCGATTCTTGGAAACGTTTCCAACAGGGCGTGCCTTACACCGCGGAATGTCGCATTATCCAAGTAGCCATGATTGGTAACGAAGGCGACCAGTCCCGCACCGGCCCGTTCAATCCGCCACTGCGCGTACCGCAAGAACTTGATGTAGTCATCTTGGAGCCACAATTTGCGTTCGCCGAGTGGCTTGCCGTCCGCTTCGTAGTAACTCGCCACGCGAGCGCCCCACGGGGACCGGCCGCGCAGCAACTTTGTCATCCACGGAGAGCCCTGATGGGAGATGCCGCGGAACGGCGGATTGCCCAGAATAACTGTGAAAGGAGTCGTCAACAGCGTGTCGCGCAGGGTGGCAATGCTGGAGGCGAGCAGCGGATCTTGCGTGTCGCTCGTCGGAATCCGAGTTGGATCGAGCAATGCGTCGGCGATGCAAAAGCGCAGCGATTCAGGCGAGTGAAAGGCGTAGCCGGTTTCCTCCAGCCGGCGAGCGATCGCGATTTGGGCAATCAGGCTCGGCGCGGGCATCAACTCGATCGCAAACAAACGGGGCAAAAGATGCCGGGGCACATACTCGTTCCAGCGAGCACTTCGCTGGTCAGCGTCGGCCCCTTCCTGGCTCCACTTGCGTTGCAAATGACCGTGAATGTGGTCGATCGTCTCGATCAGAAAGACGCCGCTTCCCGCTGCGGGATCGAGAATCCGAACGAACGGTTCGTCAGCATGGGTTCGAGAAGGAATCGCTAGCGAGGGACAACGAGCCTGCATGGTTTCCCAGGTCGTGACATCCGCCAGCCCGTCGGCCAAACCAAACTGTTGGCGTAGTGTGGCGTCCGCCTGACGAACAATGCGCCGGGCCAGCCAGCGCGGCGTATAAAAGACGCCATGTTGCGCGCGTCGCCCAGGATTGTGTTGACTCAGAAACTGCTCGTACAAATGGAGCGGTTCGACCAATGTCACTGCGGACTGCGGTGTGTCGTCACGCGCTCCCGAGTTCGCGGTTGCCAACTCACTTAGCAACGCCGTGACAAAAGGCGAAAAGATCGTATTCGCACCGTGACTCTGAACATGCGAACACTCCTGCCCAAGTTGATCGGCGCGACATTCCTCGGCGAACGCCCGGGCTTCCGCACACGTGTCTACGAATGCATCGTGAGTCATCTCCTGTCCGGTGGCCAGTTCGAGCAGCTCGCGAAACGGTGTAACGGGATCGTCATCGCCAGATTGCGTCAGTTGTCGCTCCCGCCAGAACTCCTGACGGAGCCGTAGACGAGCCATGACGTTGTCGGACTTAATGGCCACCAGACCGCTCCATTCGTCTTGCCGCTAGCATTCGCGTGATTTCGGAATCCATTCAAGCTTGCAGGTTGAACCACCGATCTCCTGTTGTAGCGTGTCGCTGGCCTTTCTACACTCCCAGCCGCCATTCACTCTGGGGCGGCTTCGCTTAGTGACCAATCCCCGGCTAAGAATCCAACAAAAGCAAGTTTCTCATCGTGTATCGCAACGTGGAGTTGTTCCTTGATTTCTAAACGTGCCGCCGCTCCGTACCCGCCATCGAACACCGCTCCCGCGCCGACCTTGTTGGTCGTCGATCGTGACGTGGATGTGGCCAACCAGCTTGCGAGTCGACTGCGGGGAACCGGAATCCGAATCCTCCGAGCTTCCACTGGCATGCAAGGCTACTGGCTGGCGATCAGCAAGGCACCGCAGGCGATCGTGACGGATCTCGGTATGTCAAATGGAGGTGGAGCCGACATGCTGGAGTGCCTGAAGGACAGTGCGGAAACCGAGTCGATCCCCGTCGTGGTCCACACCGCGCAAGCCTACCCCGGCATGCAACGCCATCTGGAACGTTTGGGAGCTTCGGCCATCGTGACAAAAACTCCTCAACTCGACAATCTCATGGGCATCCTGGGCCAGCTTCTCGCCGCAGCCTAACGCGAGGCTCCATTGCCTTCGCATAAGTTTCTTTCCGCAGATCCAATACGGCAAACGCAAATCGCGATGAGCAGCACGGAGTTTTGGAAGGGCAAGTCAGTTGTAGTGACGGGCGCTTCGAGCGGCATGGGGCTGGCGCTCTGTCGCGAGTTGGTTGCGCGCGGTGCCCGGGTCGGAATGCTAGCTCGTCGACGAGAACGTCTGGAAGCGGCTTGTGCTGCGCTGCTCGAAGCAGGAGCGGAAGTCAGCCATTTCGCGGCGGATGCCCGCTCGTGTGCGGAGGTGGAGTCCGCTGTGAAGTTCTTCGCCGACCGCTCCGGCCCGTGCGACGTGCTGATTGCCAATGCGGGGATTTATCGCAAGACAAGTGGTTTGCAGTTCGACTCGCGGGCTGCGCTGGACGTCATCGAGACGAACGTAGGCGGAGTCCTCAACGCGATCGGAGCAGTGCTCCCCGCGATGGTTGAACGCAATCAGGGACACTTGGTCGCGGTGGGGAGCCTCGGGGCAATGATCGGTATGCCAGGTGCCGCGGCTTATTGTGCCAGCAAGGCGGCGGTCGTGACGGCGATGGAAAGTCTCCGCATCGACTTGCGGAAGACGCAGGTCCGGGTGACGACCGTCTGTCCGGGATATGTTGACACACCCATGATTACCGACGAAGAGCGGCGTACATTAAGCCATCTGCTAACCGCCGAGCAGGCTGCCAAACGAATCCTCCGCTCGGTCGAGCGAGGCCGGGCTGAGGACTGGTTCCCGTGGCAATTGAGGCTGCAGTTGAAGCTGCTCCGCGCCGCGCCGCTCTGGTTGTACAAACTGCTCGCACCGCTGGTCGAAGAGATGGAGGAGAACCACCCGAGCACATGAACGCCCGAAACCGATCGGTCGCGAATCGAGTTATTCGCGAAACCGACGGGTCAACTTGGAGAGCTGCAATAGAGGCCGACCATCCCGACCAGAATCACGGCGATAAAAAAAATCCGTTGCGGGTGGGCACTTTCGTGAAACAGTAGGATTCCCACTAGCGCCGTCCCCACCGCGCCAATTCCCGTCCAAACGGCATAGCCGGTTCCGATCGGAATGGACTTGACGGCCCGGCCGAGCAAAAAGAAGCTGACCGCGCTGACGCCAAATGTCACGAGGGTGGGCCACAGGCGTGTGAAGCCGTCGCTCCGCTTCATCATGGCCGCCCAGAACGGTTCGAGCAGTCCGGCGACGATTAACAGCATCCAAGCCCTCATCGCGATGACAGCTCCTATTTCCCGATCTTCAAGTCACGTTTGAGATCCGCAAACGCGTTCAATAGTCCGGCGACTTGCTGGTCGGTATGATTGGCGTTGACCTGAATTCGCAACAGCCCGCCATTGAGTGACACGGAGGGAAAGACCGCGGACTGGACGTAGTATCCGCGATCATAGAGCCAGCGGCCCGCGAGTAACGTTTTCTCGATCTCGCCGACGACCACCGATACGATGGCGCTCTCGCCCCCCAACACCTCCAAGCCGGTTGAGCGGAGCGAGTTGGTGACCCGCGCGATAAGCGTCTGCAGGCGGCCGAGAATCACGTCGTATTCCGGCGAGTCGATGATGTCGCAGACCGCGATGATACCCGCCAGATAAGACGGCGGAACGGGACCTCCGAACACATACGTCCCCGCTTTCATCTTGAGCATCAGTTTCATGTCGCGCGTCGTCGTGACGAAACCGCCCAAACACGAGAAGGCTTTGGACAACGAGCCCACCATCATCACGTTCTCGAGAGTTCCGAGCGCGCGATGAGCCGCACCTCGGCCGCGATCTCCGATGATCCCGGTGCCGTGGGCGTCATCGATGTACATGATACCGCCGTGGCGGCGAGTCAGTTCGTCCAGTTGCATCAAAGGAGGGATGGAGCCCGCCATGCTATAAACACCGTCAACGACCACGAGTCGCGCCTTGTAAGGTTTGCGGTCCATGAGCCGCTCTAAAGTCTCGATGCTCGCGGCACCGAACTCTTGCAAGTCCGCTCCGTTCGCCGACGCGATCTTGGCACCCTGCATGAGGCTGTCATGCGACGTCCGATCCATCGCCAGCAGATCCTTCTCGCCGACGAGGCTGGGAAGCAATCCGACGTTGGCGAGTGAAACGCTCGGAAAGATCAACGTGTCCGGCACGCCGAGCCACTGCGCCAGCCGCTGCTCGGCTTCCTCCGCCAACCGGACGCTGGAGAACGAGCGCGACGATCCGTTGTGGGTGCCCCACGTGCTGGTCGCATCGATGATCGCGCGCTGGACTGCGGGATGTCTGTCGAGACCAAGAAAGCTGTCGGAGCCAAAATTGACGACCGGTTGCCCTTCCAGCACGATCTCGCGACCTTCGCCCACCGCATCGACAATCAGATCCTTCATGTGCGTGTCGGGACAGCGTTCGGTGTAAAAGTACAAGCCCATGCGGATGAGCGGATCTTTGCCGAGACGTACGGTCAGCAAGTCCATGGCGTTGGCGTGGCCATTTGTCGCGACACGCGAGGCGATCGGGCGAGCGTGGTCGGCGGCCGCTGGGTTTGCGGAAGTGATGGTCGAATCGGTGTAGGTGGGTTCCACAGCATTAACTCCTGCAAACTGGTAATTCTGTCCGCACGTCGGTCATGCTGGTCGAGTTGATGCGGACAGGCGACTCTGTGACTCACTAACCGATACTAATTGGAATCGACGCGACAAGCTAATATTTGCAGATTGAATGCGAAGCGTGCGATTTCAGGAGTTATCCATGTCCTGGGAGCTTTACGGATGAAACACAAAATGTCGATTCGATGATGTGGCGGACGTCGTGGGCGACCGATTCGCCGGAATAACCTCTGTAAGTGGCTGCTACCCTGCCGATCCGTACCGCATGAATTCACCGGATAACGACGAATTTCCGCGACCTGCTTGGAATCAAGCCGCGATCTGGATGGGCTGCGACCTTCCCGCGTTGACCCGCATCATGCGGCATTACAGGTGGAGAGTCGACGCGGCTTTTGGGTTCGAGGCGGCGATCGATCTGGCCTTTGCGACAGGCAATTCCGCCTTAAGGATCGTGCAGGCTGCGACGTGCAATCGACGGGTCCGACACGTCGCTTTGCCGGACGATCCCGTCTTCATTCTCGGGCACTGGCGAACTGGGACAACGCTGCTCCATGAACTGCTCGCGCTCGATCCGCTGAACCGCTGTCCGACAACTTACGAGTGCCTCGTGCCGCATCACTTCTTGCTGACAGAGCGATGGCTGAAACGTTGGATCGGCTTTGCACTCCCCAGCCGCCGTCCGCCGGACAACATGGCGGTTGGTTGGGATCGCCCGCAAGAAGATGAATTCGCATTGTGCAATATGGGCGTCGCCAGCCCCTACTGGCAAATCGGATTTCCGAACGAGCCGCCGCTGGACCCGGGTTGGTTCGACCTCTCCGGCCTGAGCGACTACGAACGCGAGCGGTGGCGGCGTGCCTTCTGGACATTTCTCCAGCGGCTGTTGTACCACCGCCCTGGTCGTTTGGTACTCAAGTCGCCGCCACACACCTTTCGCGTGGCCACGCTTGTCGACATGTTCCCCCGCGCGCGGTTTGTCCACATCGTGCGAAATCCGTTCGAGGTGTTTTCGTCGACGTGTAAACTGTGGAAATCGCTGTACTCGTCGCTGGGCTATCAGAAGCCGAACTATCGCGACTTAGACGAGCTTGTCTTGCGAAGCTTCGAGCGGATGCACTTGTCGCTGCAGCAGGCGAGACCGCTTGTCGACTCCCAGCGATTCCTGGATGTTCGCTATGAGCAACTTGTTGCTGATCCGGTCGCCATCATTGAGGATATTTACAATAGGTTTCAGTTGGATGGCTTTGACGGTTTGCGACCCGCGTTGGTAAGGTATGCGAGTGAGCACGCGGACTATCAACCGAACCGTCATGCGTTGGAGGAAGCCACCCGCGCGACAATCGCCGAACGATGGCGATCCTATTTCGAGGAATACCGATACTGAGCGCCGCTGACCTGTTTATTCAATTGATTTGGCTGAGCTTCTGTCCGTGAGAACGGCCCAGTTGTGTCGCTGACACAATCACAATATGCTGCTAGTCGTCATCTATTGGCTAATACTCGCCCTCTTCGGAGTAAAGCTGTTAAGCAACCTGGCGATCCCATATCGAGTGCTCAGGCTTAAAGATGACCAGGGACTTTCGCTCGGCTTCCTCTTACTTGGGGATGTGGTACTGTCATTGCTCATCGTCGTCCTGGCTGCTGCAATTGATCGTCCGGGGCTGATGTACCGCTTAAGCACCACCCTTACATTCGTGGCCACGGGAGTATTAGGGACGTACTCGCACTACTTTGTTGTGATGCTCGCGGCGAGTGCTTGGGGTAAACGCGAAAGAAGTAAACATCGGGAGCCTCGTTTGCAAACTGTCGATGACCAGCTTTTGTGCGTCTTGGAACGTCTCGCCAGCACGTTCGCGGAGGAGAGGATCGGCCAGCTCATTGTAAACGTGGCCACGTTGTCGCGTCCCCCCACGCCTATTCGAGCCATTGAGGCGACTGATTGCGAGTTGAGAGATTCGGCAATTCGACGAGAAAAAACTGCCGATACCAAAATCCACGCAGGACTGACAAGACAGCGGCAAGAGATTATCCAACTGATTCGCGAGTGTTGGCCACGTGAAGTGCCTTTGGGTCGTTGGATCTCAGAGATTGCGAAAAAGGCCGATACAACGCTGATTCATATTTCCGACGAGGAACTTGTCGAGGTCCTACGAAGCGAACATGCACCTTAACCCACGGTGCCGAAGCTCCTTCGTCAAGGTCAGCGGGGCACCAGCGGCATAAACTGCGGCGGCGCGTGTTCGCGGCGATGGCTACGCGGAGTACTGAGAGATTACGGGCGTGTCTTGGATTTAATCGTCATCCCCGTCATCGTATCGACCTTGTCGGCGCTCCAACTTACGCAGCCGCCGACGCTCGGCTTTGGAAATCGCGGCATCGTTCGCGCGTGTGGCGGTAGCGGACGCAGTCGGCGTCGGTGTCGCTGTGGGCTTCTGGACGGTTTGCCGGGTGATCACGGGAATCGCGGTGGGAGCAGCCTTGGTTGTCGGAGTCGACTTCTCTTTGGCACTCTCGTGAGCCGCGTCGATACGCACTTCCCGCTTCTCGGTCGTTGTGGACGTGGTGCGTTTGGTCGTAGCGCGACGCGGCTTACGAGTCGTCGTCGTCGTCTTCTCCGCCGTGGGGGCCTTAACTCGCATCGGACGTTCGCCTTGGGCTTCCTGGTCGACATGACGTCCAAATAACGCGACGGCGAAGACGAGACAAAAATGGCCGGCTAAGAGCGTCGATGAAGCGAAGAGAACTCCCTCCGCGCCGCGGGCCACGATCTCGGGGTGGAAGTGGCCGATCACGGCGGCGAGGTAGGTCCCTCCACCCAGACAGAGAAACAGCGTGGCCAGACGCGAAGTCCACATCTCAAAGCCCAATCGCAGGAGCCAAAGCCCAACGAGTGTTCCGAGCAGCAGCACGGGCCAAATCGCGCCGTCACCGAGCAGCTTGTACCCGGTCAGATGAATCATCAAGGGTTGCAAGGCCGCATGGCTCGTGGTGGCGGCGTCCAAGCTGCCGATGACAAACAGCCCGGCGGTCCACTGCCAAACGCGATAGCGACCACGATAATCGTCCAGCCGATGTCGACGAATGGCGTATACGAGGAGCGAAGCGATCGCACCGCAAAACAACGTCACGGTCGCGAACCACGCGGCCAGACTGCCACGGGCCTGTAAGTCCAGCACCGCTAGCGAGGATTGCAGATCCGCTGGCAGGTGCAAATAAACGCGAGCATAGAGCGTCTCGATCGCGGCGATCGCGATTCCGCCGCTGAGCAAAATCACCAGGAGTTTCCAAATCTTCTTGGGCAACCACGAGGTAATGGGCGGTTGATGTTGAGCCAATGCGGCGAGGGAATACGCGCGGCCCTCCGCATCCAACGCGGCTGGTCGATCATCGCCAGCCGTTGGGTTCTCACCTTCCGAGGAGGTCAAGCGTTCATCCAGCAACACGCGACGACGCCTTTCGTCGCGCTGGCCACTCCGTCGAAACTCCATAGCAATCCACCGCCTGGTGTGTCTGGAAGAGCGATTCCTTTCGCTCCCAATCGCGAGACTCTAACTGTTGAAACTTCGGCAGTCCGGCGACTCGAACTGTACTCGCGACCGGCGAATTGTGTCGAACCGGAGCAATCGGCAGAGACTCGATAAACGGAACACTCGGGCACATTCTGTGGTCGCGCGAGGTGTGACGCTCGGATCGTCAATCAGGCCAACAGTACCCGCCCATTTCGCCCATTCCCTGCGATCGACACAGGCGAAAGCAAACTCGCCGTCCCTTGGTTCGATCCAATTTGACGTAGCCCGCCAGGGGACCTAGGTTTCCAAAGTGGTGGGAACACGCCTCATCACATTCTCACGTTCGACGATCCAGGGTCGGGTGTTCGTATCTCGATCTGACTTTCCGCGGCGCGGAGTTTGGGAGTCTACCTGACATGGATTCATTTACGACGAGCCCCCCCGCAGATGCCATCGCTGGTCGCCGGTCAGCGGATGCGGAGAATCGCTGGGCGGCGCTGACGACGCTGTTCGCGGCGATCGAGGACGGGGCGGAGTCACCCGCACTGGTTCCAAAGACATCCGGAAACTCGCATGAGCTACAACTGGCCCACGCGCGACTGGGGGTGGCCAGCAGTTTATTCAGTGCCTTGCGAGCTAAGCATCCGCCGACGGCGGCACATTGCTTGCGTGTCGCGTTGGGCATCTCGTCATGGGCATTGGCCAGCGAATTACCTGAAGCGGAACGCGATCATCTTGAAGTCGCGGCCTTGCTGCATGACGTCGGAAAGATTGGCGTTCCCGATCATGTGCTGCTCAAACCGGGAAAGCTCTCGGGCGAGGAGTTCCTGCTGATGGAACGACATCGCCAGTTGGGTCTGGAGATCCTGAGCGGTTGCTGTTCGTCGTCCAGCGTACTGGACATCGTCCACTATAGCGCCGCGTGGTACGACGGCAGCAAGCATGGCTTTGACCGTTCCCGAGACGAACTTCCCTTGGGAGCCCGCATGATCGGGATCGTCGATGCCTTTGATGCGATGACCACCGATCACCTGTATCGCCGCGCATTATCTCGCGAACGCGCGGTGGCGGAATTGTTCGAGTATGCCGGAACTCAGTTCGACCCGCAGTTGGTGCGGCAGTTCTGCGAGTACATCAGCACGGACAAATTACAGTTCACCGCATCCGTCTCGCAACGCTGGCTGGGACAGATCCAAGGCCAGTCGTCGAATGGATTCTGGGGACTGGAGCAAACCGTTTCCAGCGGCCCATCGGCACCGAGCTTAGCCGCCCTTCCCTACTATGAACGTCTTCTCGACAGCATGCATGATGGCGTGGTCTTTTTGGACCAGAACATGCTGATCTCGATCTGGAACCGCGCCGCGGAACGATTGACGGGGATCTCCGCGAACAGCATCGTGGGCAATTCGTGGCTGCCGAGTCTTGTTCATATGCGGGACGAACGAGGCGCGCTGATCGCGGACGAGGATTGTCCCCTGGCACAGGCGATGAGCTCGGGGGCGCAGGCGTTTCGCCGCCTGGATGTGATGGGACGCACCAAAGAACGCGTGTCCGTCGATTTTCACATCACGCCGGTGCTGCGCGAGGACGGTGTGGCTCGCGGAGCGGCGGTGATCCTACACGATGCCTCGTCGCAAATCACACTTGAGGAACGCGTGCAGTCGCTCAATGAACGCGCCACGACGGATCCGTTGACCAAATTAGCCAATCGTGCCGAGTTTGATCATGGACTGCACCACTTCGCCAAAGCGCATCTGGAACGCGGCGAGCGTTGTTCGATGATCATTTGCGACATCGATCACTTCAAATCCATCAACGATACATTCGGACATCAAGCGGGCGATGAAGCGTTGATCATGTTCTCGGCCACACTCCAGGCCCACGCGCGGAGCGGCGATCTGGTCGCGCGCTACGGCGGCGAGGAGTTTGTCATTCTCTGTGCCGACTGTGACAATGCCACCGCAACGCGTCGCGCCGAGTCCATGCGGCGAGCCATCTCCGAACAAGTCCAACCCTCACTCGGCGGGAAATGCATCACCGCCAGCTTTGGTGTCACGGAGATTCAAGGCGGGGATACGGCGGAGAGCTTCTTGAATCGCGCCGATCGGGCACTACTGCAAGCCAAGAGCAATGGGCGCAATTTAGTCGTGCAACTGGGAACGGGGCTGGTCGAACCGGAGCCCGCTCCAAAATCGCACGGTTGGTTCGGATGGTTACATGCCAGGCCGGGCGAGCAAGTACTGTCGCGGAAACTCATTACCGTCGTTCCGCTGAGCGTGGCGGCGGAGAAGCTACGCGGATACGCCGCCGACCATCAAGCACAAGTTGTGGAAGTTCAGGATAATCGACTGACCTTGAAAGTCGATGAACAGAACCCCACGCTCGCACGGCGTTGGAGCGATCGGCCGGTCCCATTCCTCATCGATCTAGTATTTGACGAGTTGACGGGCGAGGCACGTCCCGGCTCGCCGCTGTCGCGCACGCTGATCCAGGTGGCCATCCGGCCACGCCGACAACGTGATCGTCGGCGACGCGATACCAGCGAACGGGCTCGCCAGTTGTTGGCCAGTCTCAAAGCCTACTTGATGGCGCACGATTTCATCGAGAGCCCCGTGGTGGAAAGCGAAGTCCCCAGTCCGGAGAACCAGTTAAGCAAAACTTCGCACATGCTTTCGCATTGGTTCTCGACCTAGCTCGGGAAGACGCTGACTACTCTTTTGATCTCGAAACGGGTACAACGAGATCAAGTGATTGGTCAGGATTTGTCGTTCGCCTTCCCGGAGAGGCTGTGAAAAAATTGGGACAGGCACCTCGCAGCTACGTGAAATCCTGGCAAAACACCGAGATCCGCTCGGAGCCAGTCCCATTTTTTCACAGCGTCGGAGCCTAGCATGTCACTCAGTCAGCCACTCGTCGGCCAGCGCGTTTTGCTGTTGGTCGATGACATCTACGAAGACCTCGAGTTGTGGTATCCCAAGTTGCGTTTGATCGAGGCCGGTGCGGAGGTCGTCGTCGCGGGTCCCGCAGCCGGGAAGACGTACGCGGGCAAGCATGGCTATCCCTGTGTGTCCGACGCCGCGCTGGACGAGATGCGGGAGATGGATTTCTCCGGCTTGGTGATCCCCGGTGGCTTCATGCCGGACAAACTGCGTCGCGATCCGCAGGTGTTGCAGCTCGTTCGCGACTTCGCTGCCGCACGGAAGCTGGTGGCCGCCATTTGCCACGGTGGCTGGATTCCGATCTCGGCGGGCGTGTATTCGGCGGTGCGGGTCACGGGGTCGCCGGGAATTAAGGACGATCTCATGAATGCCGGCGCGATCTGGGAGGACGCTCCCGTGGTGATCGACCGCCATTTCGTGTCGAGTCGCAAGCCCGACGACCTCCCAGACTTTTGTCGTGGGATACTTCAAGTGCTGGCTTAACGCGGCCTGCGGCCGCAACCAAACTGTAGAACGGAACTTGTTCCGTTCGAAGCCATGCCTGCGGTGGCAAACGGAACAAGTTCCGTTCTACAACATGCGCGCACGGCGGGCGCATCATACGACGTAAGACGCTAACAGGTTGACCAGTCAACCACTTCCTTTAGTCCACCCGCCTTAACTGGCTTGACAGTTCGCGCCTGCGGGTCCTACCATTTTGGCTGTCGCTCGCGTGGGGTTCGCCCACGTGTGACCGTCTCTTCCCTTGTGTTACTTCCTGCCCAGTGCATCTCCCGTCATGGCGAAACCGAGCCGACAGCTTGCGTTTGCTGAGTTTTCCGAAGAACCTGCTGCCGAATCGCTGAGCGGGTCAACCGTCGGTACGAACCCCGTCGCTTCCGTGGATGCCGTCGCCGAGTCGGTATCGATCCCGCCACCGGCCGGAGGTGACCTAACGGGGCGAACCGTCTTTGTGATTGATTCCCATTCGTTGATCTATCAGGTGTTTCACGCGTTGCCGGAAATGACCAGTCCCACGGGCCAGCCGGTGGGAGCCGTGCATGGCTTCATTCGCGATGTGCTCGACATCCTCGACAAACACCGGCCGGACTACTTGTTTTGCGCGTTCGATTTCCCCAAGGAAGTAACGTTTCGACACGCGTTATACGACCAGTACAAGGCTCACCGGGAATCCATGCCCATCGAACTGCGGCCGCAGATCGCGAGCATCCAGCGGATGTTGGCGGCGATGGGCGTGCCGCAGTTGCTACGCGAGGGCTTCGAGGCCGATGACATTCTGGCCACCATTGCTCACCAAACGCAGCAGCGTGGTGGCACCTGTTACTTGGTTACCAGCGACAAAGACTGTCGGCAACTGATCACGCCGCAGGTCAAGATCTTCAACATCCGCAAACAAGAGATGTACGATGCCGACGCGTTGATGCGGGATTGGGGCATCCGGCCCGATCAAGTGGTCGACTATCAGTCGCTGGTGGGCGACTCGGTCGACAATGTCCCAGGAGTTCCGCTGATTGGCCCGAAGTTTGCTCGGGAACTGCTCGAAAAGCACGGCAGTTTGGACACCGTGCTCCTTCAGGCCGATCCCCACAGCAAAAAGAAACGCGAACAGAATTTGGCTATCTATAGTGACCAAGCCCGACTGAGTCGCCAACTAGTACGGCTCGATAAGGACGTCCCTATCGACATCGATTGGGAAGCGGGAAAGGTTGGCGGGGTGAATCGCGAGGCCACGCTCGAACTAGCTCGCGAGTTCGGCTTCCGTCGCTTGGCTGAGCAGTTGGGCCAATTGACCGTCGCCGAAACACCCGCGACGTGGGGAGCCAACTACCAAACGGTAGCGACGCCGGAGGAACTGCGGCGGTTGGTGGAGATCATGTTGCAACAGCCGCGCGTCTCGATCGACACGGAGACAACTTCGACCAGTCCCCGTTGGGCGGAGATCGTTGGTTATTCGTTTGCCTGGCAGCCAGGAGAAGCCTATTACGCGCCGGTTCGCGCGATGGTCGGCGAACCGCAAATCGATCCGCTCGTCGCTTTGGAAATGCTGCGTCCCGTCTTCGAAAACCCAGCGATTGAAAAAGTGGGGCAGAATCTCAAGTACGACATGATCGTGTTGCGAAATGTGGGCGTGACATTACGCGGCTTGGCTTTCGACACGATGGTCGCGGATTACTTGCTGGCTCCCGGCGAACGGAGTCACGGCATGGATGACATGGCCAGTCGTTATCTGAACCACCAGACGATCTCCATCAAAGAGCTGATCGGTACGGGAAAGAAACAAATTGGCATGGCCGAGGTGCCCGTGGCTCGAGTAACGCAGTACGCGGCAGAAGACGCCGACGTTCCCTTGCGATTGACCGAGATCTTGGCTGGTAAGCTGCGGGAGGATGGGCTGGACGCGCTGTTTCGCCAAGTCGAGCTGCCGTTGGTCGAAGTGCTGGCCGAACTGGAGTTCAATGGCATCAAGGTGGATATCGAACGGTTGGGCGAGTTGAGTCGGGGCTATGGCGAACGACTGGCTCGTCTGGAAGCGGAGATCTATCAGCTTGCCGGAGGCGAGTTCAATATTGATTCGCGTCAGCAGGTGGGCAAAGTCCTGTTCGAACACCTAAAACTGCCTGTGCAGAAGAAGACCAAGACCGGCCCCAGCACGGATATCGAGGTGTTAGAGGAACTCGCCAAGCTGCATCCTTTGCCCGCGAAGATGATCGAGTATCGTCAGAACGCCAAGCTGAAGAGCACGTATGTCGACGCCTTGCCGGCGCTCGTACATCCTCGAACGGGACGAGTGCATACCTCCTTCAAACAGGATGTCGCGGCCACGGGACGACTCAGCTCGACCGAGCCCAACCTGCAAAATATCCCGATCCGCACGGCGGAAGGCCGCGAAATCCGCTCGGCTTTCTTGCCGGGTGATGCGGACTGGTTGTTGATGACGGCCGATTACTCCCAAATCGAATTGCGGGTGCTGGCTCACTTTTCCGAGGACCCCGCGTTACAAGAGGCGTTCGCCGAGGACCGCGATGTGCATACTCAAGTTGCCAGCGAGGTTTATGGCGTGCCGTTGGAAGGGGTCACGCGCGAGATGCGTCGCAGCGCGAAAGCCGTGAATTTCGGCGTCATCTATGGGCAAAGTGCCTTCGGGCTGGCGAAGTCCCTGAACATCGAGCAGGACGAGGCGGCTCGGTTTATCGAGGCGTACTTTGCCCGCTATACAGGGGTAGATAAGTTTATGAAAAAGGTACTGGAGGAATGTCGCGAGAAGGGTTATGTTAGTACTATCCTCGGTCGCCGTCGCGCGGTCGAAGGAGTTCGTGACCCTTCACGAGTTGGCGACTCACGCCAAAGAACCCTACCTGAGCGAATCGCAATCAACACGGTCATCCAAGGATCGGCGGCGGACCTGATCAAGCAAGCCATGATCACCGTCTTCGATCGCCTGCGGCACGAGAAACTGCGGGCACGGATGTTGCTGCAAATACATGATGAACTGGTGTTCGAGACACCTCCCGACGAACTCACCCACCTGGCTCAATTGGTCACTGAGGAAATGACGACCTCCACGCGCCTGACCGTTCCACTCAAAGTGGATGTTAAGGCGGGTAAGAACTGGGCGGAATGTGAACCTTGGGATTAGTCCCACATGAACATCATCGGCATTCTAGGCGGAGTCGCTAGCGGCAAGACGTTTGTCGCCGAGCAATTACGACGTCTCGGGGCCGAAGTCATCAACGCGGATCAAATCGGTCATGAAGTCCTACAAGAACCCGAGGTCATCCAAGCCGCTCGCGAGCGCTGGGGTGACGCGGTGATCGACGGGAGCGGACAAATCCTGCGGTCGGCCGTCGCGAAATTGGTTTTCGCGCCAACACCTGACGGAAAGACACAATTAGCATTTTGGGAACAAGTCACGCACCCTCGCATCGGCGATCGGCTGCGATCGCAATTCGAGCGGTGGTCGCAAAGCGGCGAGGTCGACGTTGTCGTGCTGGATGCGCCGGTCATGCGTAAGGCGGGATGGGATCAACTTTGTCAGCGGATTGTTTTTGTCGAGGCCCCCTGGGAACTGCGTCGGCAACGAGCCCTCCAGCGTGGTTGGACTGCGGCGGATTTTGAGGCTCGCGAACGAGCTCAGGAGTCGTTGGACACCAAACGTCAGGCGGCCGATTGGATCATCGATAACTCAGGCTCCCTTGACGAAACCATAGCGCAGGTCCGGCAGTTGTGGCGGAGCCTTTCCGAACAGAGTCTTTCCTAATCGTCCTATTTTCTACTCTCACACAAACCTCAACTCGCACGCCCGCCGCCGACGCTTTCCATGCGTCAGCTCACCGTTTCGTCTCATCAGGAGTCTGTCTCATGTCCGTTCACCGCAGCACGCGTCAACCCCAGGATCGCAAGTCGCGCAGTGCGAGCCCCGACGAACTCAATCCGTCCAACTCCACAGAGCTTCGTACCAGCGAGCATCCGGAATTGGACGACGAACACGAGCCGCTTTCGTTGGCGGAAGAGCTTGCGGCCGAAGGATCCCATCGCGGGACCGACGATACGAACGACCGCTACGAGAAGATTAAGCAAGGCGAGATTCACATCGCCGAGCTGCAGAAAATGAGCATGGCCGACCTGATCGAGGAGGCGCGGAAGGACAACGTCAAGGACGTGTCCGGCATGAAGAAGCAGGATCTGATCTTCAAGATCCTGAAAGAACGCGTCAAGATGAACGGCCTGATGTATGGCGAGGGAACGCTGGAAATCCTGCCCGATGGCTTCGGTTTCCTCCGCAGTCCGGACTACCACTATCTATCGTGTCCCGACGATATCTATGTCTCGCCCAGCCAGATTCGCCGTTTTGGCTTGCAGACAGGTGCCACGGTCTCCGGCCAAATCCGGCCCCCCAAGGAGAACGAACGGTACTTTGCGTTGTTACGCGTCGAAGCCATCAACTACCAAGACCCCAACTCGGTCACCGACAAGATTCCCTTCGACGATCTCACGCCCCTGCACCCCAATCAACGGATTGTAATGGAGACGGCCGCTGCCGAGGTGGCCACGCGCGTAATCGACTTGATCGCTCCGATCGGCTTCGGACAACGCGGATTGATCGTCAGCCCGCCGCGCGCGGGGAAAACGATCCTGTTGCAAAAGATGGCCAAAGCGGTCATCAAGAACTTCCCGGAGGCCTATGTCATCATGCTCTTGATCGACGAACGGCCGGAGGAAGTGACCGATATGGAACGCGAGGTCAAGGGACACAATTGTGAAGTGATCAGTTCGACGTTCGACGAACCCTCGTCGCGGCACGTGCAAGTGCAACAGATGGTGTTGGAAAAGGCCAAGCGGATGGTCGAGTACGGTATCGACGTGGTGATTTTTCTCGACTCGATCACGCGTTTGGCTCGGGCTTGGAACGCGGAATGCCCGCAGTCCGGCAAGATTCTGTCGGGCGGTCTCGATTCGAATGCCATGCAGAAGCCCAAGGCGTTCTTCGGCTCGGCTCGCAAGGTCGAGGAAGGTGGTTCGCTGACCATTCTCGCCACGGCGCTCGTCGACACCGGGAGCCGCATGGACGAGGTGATCTTCGAGGAGTTCAAAGGCACGGGCAATATGGAGATCCTGCTCGATCGACGTCTGGTCGATAAACGCATCTGGCCCGCCATCGACATCAATCGTAGTGGCACACGCCGCGAAGAGATCTTGATGGACCCCGAGGAGTATCGCCGCGTCTGTGTCCTGCGTCGCGTCTTGAACGATATGAATCCACCTGAGGCCATGGAGTTGCTGGTTACGCGCTTGCAGAAGACCAAGTGTAACGCCGAATTCCTCATGAGCATGAACATGAGCTAGCATCCGATCTTCCCGTCCGACTTTCCTCCGAGGCTGTCAAGAAATGGGACTGGCTCCGAGCGGATGTCGGTGTTTTTCCAGGATTTCGCGTAGCTGCGAGGTGCCTGCCCCAGTTTTCCCACAGCCTCTCCCTGACTTGTGCCCCACCCACCATGCCCACTGAATATCGCGGTGATTCATCGCCCGGCGACGCTCGTTTTGCCATCGTCGTGTCACGTTACAACGAATCGATTACCGGCAAGTTACTACAAGGGGCCATCGCCACGTTACACGGCCACGGCGTAGCCGACGATCACATCGACGTGGCCTGGGTTCCCGGAGCCTGGGAGATTCCCCTGGTGGCTCAGCATTGCTTACAAACGCGACGTTACGCCGCCGTCCTGTGCCTGGGAGCCGTCATTCGCGGCGAGACGACCCACGACCAGCACATCAATCGGCAAGTCAGTCTCAGTCTGGGTGAATTGAGCCTGGAGAGCGGCATCCCCGTCCTGTTCGGCGTGTTGACCTGTAATTCACTTGAGCAAGCGATTCATCGTTCGGGCGGATCGGTGGGGAACAAGGGCGTGGAGTGTGCCGAGGCCGCGCTGGAGATGATCAGCCTGCTCAGACAATTGCCGTGACCTGCCTAACGACATAAAGTTCCCCGGCACGCTACAATGCAATGCAACGTGCCCGCGTAACTCCCTCCCACCTTGGACTCACCCACCACCATGCTGCGTCGTAGCCGCGCCCGCGAAGTCGTACTGCAACTCTTGTATCAAGACGATCTGAATCCGGCCCCAGATATCCATGCGATCGATGCGTTCCTGTGTAGCCGCTTGAACGATCAAGAAGACCTCGTCGAGTTCGCGCGGGACTTGCGCAAGGGAGTGCGCAGCCATCGGGAGGAGTTGGACAAATTGCTCGGCGAGCGGGCGGCCAACTGGAGCTTGGCTCGTATGGCCGCCACGGATCGCAATATCCTGCGACTCGGTGCCTTCGAGATTCTCCATTCCAAGACGCCCGGTCGTGTCGCCATCAACGAGGCGGTCGAGTTAGCCAAACGCTACGGTGCCAAACAATCGCCCCAGTTCGTCAATGGCATTCTCGATCGACTGTTGCATGATTTTCGCGACGAATCCTAGTTTCGTGCCCTCGCTGACGAGCCCCCCGTGACGAGCCCACTCGGTCAAACTCCTCGCACGCGACGCCCCATGTCGCTGCTCGCTCGCATCGGGCTGATGCTTGGGGGATTGATCGTGGGTCTGCTCTTGGCCGAAGGTCTGCTAGTCGTGACACGCTTGGTCCCGTTGTCGCCCTATGAACCCGATGCGATCTGTGGCACTCGACTCAAGGCCAACTATGCCGATTGGCAGACCGACGAAGGCCGCGTCTTTGTGCGCACCAACCGCGCCGGATTCCGCGACGTCGAGCACTCAATTATCAAGCCGCCTCGAACGTGTCGTATTGCGGTACTGGGCGATTCCTACTGCGAGGCT